>JAZMZS010000001.1:0-19107 GCA_045586105.1 Eubacteriales bacterium
GAAATAACCGCGATGGATATCTCCGCTTTTGTCTCTGTGATATGTATATATCAAAAAGAATGATATTAGTCCTGAACGGGAGCATCAACAGGGCAAGCGCCTGCACATGCACCGCACTCGATGCACTCGTTTGCATCGATAACGAACTTTCCATCACCTTCGCTGATAGCATCAACGGGGCACTCTGCTGCACATGCGCCGCATGCGATGCATTCGTCGGTAATCTTGTATGCCATTGGTAACACCTCCAAATAAAAATTCTGTACTAATTTTAACACATATATTTAAAAAATCAATAGGTAATTGATATTTTTTTAATAATAATTTTGTTGAAAGAATGCTTTTTCTGTAAAAAATAAAGAAAAATCAGCTTTTAGCCTCGTTATTATCGGAATTACGCTCTTCATTTTGCTTAGCAGGCTGCTTTTTCTGAGCCTTTCCGAGCACTTTTACATCATCACGAGAAAAGATCTTAGGCTGCTCGGGCTTGTCATCCAGCCTGACCTTTACTGTGGCTGCAAGCGGATTTGACTCAATAACGACACCGTTACCGTTTTCGGTGCTTACCATATAACCTACCTGAGGAGTCTTCTTGATCTCTTCCTCATAGGTCTCGTGTTCGTATCTGAGACAACACATGAGCCTGCCGCAAGCGCCTGATATCTTTGCGGAGTTGAGAGAAAAGTTTTGTTCCTTCGCCATTTTTATCGATACCTGAACAAAATCCGATAAAAAGCTGTTACAGCAAAATGATCTGCCGCACAGACCAAGACCGCCCTTGAGCTTTGCTTCGTCTCTGATGCCGATCTGTCTGAGCTCTATTCTTGTTTTGAATACTGAAGCAAGATCCTTTACAAGCTCACGGAAGTCAACTCTTCCGTCGCTTGTGAAATAAAAGAGAAGCTTGTTGTTGTCAAAGGTATATTCTGCATCAATAAGGTTCATTTGAAGACCGTGAGCTTCAATTTTTTTATTGCAGATATCAAATGCCTCGAGCTCTCTTTTTTTGTTTTCCTCGCTATGACGGATATCCGCCTCGGATGCAATTCTGAGAACAGGTCTCAGCGGTGCCACGATATCCTTTGAGTTTACAAAGATGTTGGTGCTTGTTGTGGTCCCGATCTCTGTTCCTCTTGCCGTCTCTACAATAACGCTTGTCTCGGCGGGGATGCTCAGACCCTCGGGGGAGAAGTAGTAGACCTTGCCTACCTGTCTGAAGCGGACACCGACGACCTCTGTCTTTTCATTCTTTTGTGCTTCCTGCACTTCTGCGGGCTGTGCTATATCCGCGTTTTTGTTTTCGTTCTGGTTCATTATTTACCTCATTATAATCAGGGTATTTATATCTTTGCTCCCCACGCATCGCATGCAAGGGAGAACATAATGGAATACACGCTGGAGCTTCCTTGATTAAGGTATAGCTGAGCGAGCGCATTTTCTATGTGTGCGCAGAGCTTTTTTGCATACTTGGGCTTGATCTGGGCTGTGTATCCCGAAATATCCTCGGTATCAATGAAAAAGTCAAATTCAGCGACCTTCAGCTCCTTGTATGCAATTATATCACGAAATGCACTGTAAAGCAACCTTAATCGATCGATTGCTGTACTGTTTTTTTCTGTATCCGATGTAAAAAAATCAAAAAACTCGGATTTTTTTCCCTTGCTTTTCATTGCTTTGAAGAAGGAATAAATCTCGTTTCTTCGGGATAACAGATCCTGCATTTTTTCTTCATCCGAGATCAGACTCAGACCGTCACCGAGATTTCCTCTGCAAAGAATTGAAACAAGCCGTAGCTTGTCATTTTCAAGAGCGGGGAATCGCTCCCCGAGATCAACGTAAATATCATCTGCCGAGATCGGGGCTGTGCGTATGATAGGCGCACGGCTGATTATGGTCGGCAGGAGCATTTGAGAATTCTCGCATACAAGAAAATACATAACCTCGGTAACAGGCTCCTCGAGCGTTTTCAGAAATGCATTTTGGGCGGGGATCGTCATTTTATCAGCACCGTCAATGATATACACCTTCAGATCGAGCTCGTTCGGGGTCATGTAGGTGTGAGCGGAAAGCTCGCGGATAAGCTCGACGCCGATAGTTTGCTTTCCGTCCGTATCGACTGTGATAACGTCGGGGCAAACGTTGATAAAGATCTTTTCGCAGTTGATGCATTTTGTGCAGGGGATGATATCTCCGTCCTTGTTTTTGCACGAAATAGCGGCTGCGATGCTTTTTGCTATATGCTTTCTGCCGCTGCCGACAGGACCCTCGATAATAAAAGCGTGCGGCAGAGTCGTATTTTCGATATAAGAGCAAAGCATTGATTTCAGCTTTGCGTTTCCCAGTATGTTGTCAAAGTAACGTGCCATATACTTCCCCTGATCGTATTTCTTCTGTAATTTTACCATATTGTCTTGCTTATGTCAATGAAAGTGTTCGATAATTATTTTTTGCCGATCTGTGCAAGTCATAAAAGGCAGACATGTCCCATACAATTTTAACAGGAGGAGAAAGATGACCTACCAAAAAAAAGAGTGCGGATCCCTGATGAGGATACTCGAATACCTTCCTCCCGCTTGCAGAGCGGCTGTGTCTTCTGTGCAAAGATCAGGACAAACAGATGATAATGAGCTGTCAGAGATAAGGCTCAGGGAGGGGAGGCGGATATATATAAGAGTGCGCGGAGAATGCTTGCCATGCCCCCATGTAACGAGCCGTGAGGAGATCAAGTGGACTGTCAGAGCGCTTTGCTCGGGGGCTGTGTATGCTTATGAGAACACTATCAGAAACGGGTATATTCCTGTTGCGTGCGGAGGACGTGCGGGTGTGGTCGGGATCATGACCGATGAGAACAGATCTGTTGCGCCCGAGACAATTACTGCGCTCAACATAAGAATACCGCATCATATAAGAGGCATATCATATGCGGTGTATGACCTGTTTTTTTCGACAAGAAAAGGAATACTGATATACTCACCGCCGTCGGTGGGAAAAACAACTCTATTAAGAGACCTTGCGATCGAATTATCAAGAGGTAATAAAGCACTCAACGTTGCTTTGATAGATACCCGCAGGGAGCTTGATAACGGGTTCATTCCCGAGGATTGCATGATAGATACTTACAGCGGATACCCTAAAAGTCTCGGTATCGGGATAGCTGCTCGAACCATGTCGAGCGATGTGATCATATGCGATGAGCTCGGCACCGAGGAGATAGAAGCGCTACGATATACATTGATCTGCGGAGTTCCTGTTATTGCTTCGGCTCATGCGAGGGACATCTGCGAGCTTCGCGCACGCAACGATATTTCACAGCTTATAAACGCAGGTGTGTTTGAATACGCTGTCGGGATAAACAGACAGCGCGGCGCAGGCGGATTTGAATTCACAACCGATAGATTAAGGTAAGGAATATGTCAGAATATATTATTATCGGAACATCACTTGTATTTTTGGGAACAACGGCTTTATGCAGGGGTGTATTTTCTTATTACGACAGAAAAACGCAAAGCTACGGAGAATTTCTGAGATTGCTTTATATATTACGGCAGAAGATCGGGACGAGTGCAATGTCTCCGGTCCGGATACTTGAGGAAGAGGAGGGGCTTGAGCTTCTTGATTCTCTCGGTTACATAGAAAAAGCACGCCAATACGGATTGTATCATGCCTTTGCTGATACAGAAAAATGCTTTTGTATGGATAAAGAGGACAAGATGCTCCTCAAAAAATATTTTTCGGGCTTCGGATCGGATATGATGTCATCCGAGCTTGAAAATCTGAGCTTAGTGATCGATACCTTCGAAAGAAAGCACGGACAAGTCAGGACCGAGATGCCCGCCAAGAAGAAGATCGCATCCGTAATGATAGTTTGCTGTGCAATGATGCTGATCATTATGATTATATAATTGTGCAGACGGAGAAAGCGGATGGATATCACGATGATCATAAGAGTGGCGGGAGTTGGTCTTCTCGTTGCCGTTATAAATCAGATCCTGTCAAAGTACGGGAAGGAGGAATATGCGATGCTTGTGACGATATCGGGTATCGTTGCGGTAATGCTTTTTTTAATGCGTGAGGTTTCGGGGCTGTTCGAAACAGTCAGGAGCTTGTTCGGAATATGAGTGTTTTTTCAGTGTGCGGGATCGGTTTTGTGTGTATATGCGCATCCGTGATAGTCAGAGAAAACGGATACAGAAACTACTCAGTGATAGTTTCCTGTTTGTGCGCTGCAGTGATTTTGGTATACTCGGTCAGCCGCCTGTCAGGCAGCTACGATGGAATAAGAATGATACTTAATAGCAACTCAAATATAAAGTATATTGACGTTGTTGCAAAATCCTTTGGAACGGCTTTTGTCTGCGAGGTCTGCTCGGACTTTATAAGAGAACTCGGCTCTGATAGTATTGCAAAGAGCATAGAGACTGCAGGGAAGGCCGAGATAATGCTGCTATGCATTCAGCCGATCGGGGAAATATTGAATACAGCATTGTCTCTTGCCGGACAGGCCTGATGGCGGTGCGATATGAAATGAACAGAATTAGCATCAAAGCTGTCATGGCTGTATTATTGACGGTGGTGATGATTCCTTCTTTTTTTATAAATGTACACGCAGAGACTGCACAAGAGGTTCTGGATGAGCTCGAAAAAAGCATCCCTGCAGAGTACAAGGAGCTTTACAACAAAGAAGAAGCGGGCTTTGCCGCACCGTCCTTTTCTCAAGTATCCTCTTATATTCTGAAAGCTTTTTCCGACAGAATAAAAAGTCCCCTCAGAACCTTTTCGTCGCTATTGATAATAATAGTCTTCAGTTCCTTGTTCAAGCTTCTGTCCGAGATGATAAACAGTGCTCGTATACGTTACGCATTTGAGCTTGCATGTGCCTTGTCGATGACTCTCTCGATCCTTTCGTCATTCAATTCGGTCCTTGAACAGACCCGCGTGTTCCTTGATCGGATCGCGGATTTTTCCCTGACGCTTGCTCCGCTTTTATGCGGAATATGCATAGCCTCGGGAAATGTAGGCGCGGCGACGGTGTCGGGAAACGGAATAAGCGTGTTCGTGACAGTCTGCGAACAGATCTTTTCTTCGCTTTTGTATCCTATGATCAGCTGTTCAATGGCGTTTTGCATATGCTCGGGGGTGAATTCAGATGTTACGGACATTTCCTCTCTGTCCTCATTTATAAGGCGTATGTTTTCGGCAATTGTCGGTTTTATACTGATGCTGTATTGCGCAGTGATCTCCTACCAGAGCATTATCACATCATCCGCGGATACCATCTCGGCAAGGACTGTCAGATTTGCAATAGGAAACGCCGTCCCTGTCGTCGGTGCATCCCTTGGGGAGGCGATGAGGACTGTAATGGCTGCGCTGTCATCCTTGAAAGGAAGTATCGGCGGTGTGGGAATAAGTGTGGTCTTACTTATGATGCTTCCTTGTATTATTTCTTTGCTGCTCGAAAGAACTGCTATATCCGCCGCATCCTCTTTGTGCGGACTGTTCGGATTAAAGAAAGAGGCAAAGCTTCTCGAGGAGGTCGTTTTGGTTTACGGCTATGCGGCGGCTCTTTCACTTGCGGCTTCGGGCATGCTTGTTTTTATGCTTTCGATCGTTTCGGCGGTATCTGTAAATAGCGGAGGGGTATAAATGCAAGGACAAATAGGAGCGATCATAACAGTATCCTGTATCAGTGCATTTCTGATGCCGTTATTCAAACAGGGAAGCAAGATGTCTGCATACGCCTCATTTGCTGTCGGATGCGTATGTGTATATGCGGTGTTCTCTCCCTTGATGTTGCTTGTGAGAGGCTTTGGTAGGTTAGATGATCATGACTATGATAAAACAACAGATGAATATGTTTTTTCAATGAAGACCGAAGAGTGGATAATGGAGGAAACCGATTCGGAGCTCAGACGAAGCATAGCGGAGCTTTTGCGGATGCGGTTTTCGATACCTGTTACTGACGAAATGATAACCTTGTATTATGACAGCAGTGACTATGACAAAGTTGTGATACTGAAAGCGGTAATAGATATGACCGGTATGATGGTCATAAAGGATGTGAGTGAGGTGCGGCAATATGCATCCGAGCTTCTTTTGTGTGATTGCGAGGTGGTTATTGAATGAAGCGCAGTCTTGCGGTTGTAACGGCTGTATGTATTTGTGCCGGATTGTTGATACTGCTGTTTGGAAGCGGCTCTGATGATGTCGATGACACGGATGGCGGAGGAATCATATCGGCTGAGGAATACAGAGCGGAGCTTGAGCGCAAATGCTCGTACATGTGCGCCTCGCTTGACGGAATTGAGGCTGCCGATGTTAATATCACCTTCGACGGAGGAATGAAATGCGTGTACGCCAAGAATTCGGAAGGGAGCTTTGGCGGTACATATTTTTCGAGCGGAGGTGAGCCTGTACTTTTAAAATATGACTACCCCGAGATAAAGGGGTGTGCCGTCATGTGTTCAGGTCTTGTCAATGACCAAACAAAGCTTGAGCTGACTTCAATGCTTTGCGCATATCTCGGAATTAAGAGCAATATGATATATATCGGATATGCAGGGTGAACAAGGAATATTATTGAGAGCTTGATAATATATATAAAACAAAAAACATATAAATGAAAGGGCGGAATACAATGAAAGCAAATATTAAAGAAAGATCGAAAGCTATCTTTGAAAAAACATTGGAGTTAGCCAAAAAGGTCAAAACTAGGCATCTCATCATTGCAGGCAGTGTACTTATTATCGGTGCAGCGGTGTGGCTGAACTTTGCACTCTTTCCGAATGATCCCGAGGATGTTGATTACGGCTCGAGCAACATGGAGCATAATGTCTCTGCCGATGCCGGGGATGCGAGTGAGAGCGACTATTTTTCGATGACTCAGCTTTCAAGACAAAAAGCAAGAGATGAGGCGCTCGAGGTGCTTCAGTCGGTAGTAGACAACGAGGAGGCTGTTGATGCAACAAAGGAGCAGGCTCTGAACGAGATATCAAAGATAGCGGATGATATGCGTCTTGAATCAAACATCGAAACGCTGATCATGTCAAAGGGCTTCGAGCAATGCGTTGCTGTGATCAACGGAGATCTTGTAAATGTTATCGTAAAATCAGACGGACTTCTCGAGAATGAGGTTGCGCAGATAAATGAGATAGTGTACGAGCAGACAGGAACCGCTCCCTCGAATGTAAAGATAATTGAGAAAAAAGCATGATATTAAAAAAAGAGCACTCGGTTTTTGCCGGGTGCTCTTTTTCGTTATTTGTCAGTTTTTGAGCTCGAAGGAATTGCAGTCTGTACACTGGTACATAGTAGGATTTGTCTCGTGCGAGCCTACCTTAATAGTATTGAGTGAGCAGTAGTTGCAATCTGCACAATGGTGCATACATTCTTTAACCGAGCATTCAATGCTCTTGTTTGCATGATTTGCTTTGCATTCCATGTTAAATATCTCCGAAGTTCTCTGTATTCACACTCAGTGTGTGTATATATTATTTCTCCTCGGGATAGGTTTTATTCCCGCTCTTCTTTTTCTTTATGAAAAAGCATTGCGTCGCACCCATCATTATCTTCATAAGAACCCCGCGGTTTTCGTTTGTAAGCTCCGGCGTGTGATCGTATGCGAAAATGCCGATCCTGTTCACATTTATGATCTCACACAAGTATTTTTCTATATCACAAGACGCAAGGTCGGGAAAATATTCCGATGTGATCCTGCGTGCCTTTTTGTCTATCCTTCCGGAAATTGCGAGAAATGGGATCCTACCCGGTATTTCACCGCAGTCCGATCTGAGATAATTACACATCTTTTTCAGAAAATGATGAAGATTCATTTTTGCATCAAGGAAAGGAACGTTACCGTACCACATATTATATCGTATATTCATCGCACTGTCACATACCAGCATAAATGATCGACTCGGCATCAGTACAAAAATCGTAAACATACGTTCGCGGCTCGGATAATAGTAGGATACTCCGATATCCTTATATTTACGCTCTTTGATAAAGCCGAATTTTGTAAGCACCGACAGCGCAATTGCTGCACTTTCTCTTGAAATATGAAGTGCTTTTGCCGCAACCTTGATCTCTGTACGCTTGCTTTCGATCACGTGTCTGAGTACGTTTGCGAGAGTTTTCTTGTAGATGGTCCTGCTCATGATGATCCACCGTGAAGTAAATTGGAAAATATAGATATAGAAATAATTGCATATGCGCTCCAGCATCAGTCAATAATCATTTATACAAAAACGTGAGCTTAACGGACGGGAATAAGAATGTTTTATAATAAAGTTGAAATATGCGGTGTTAATACAGCCAAGCTGAAAAATCTTACAAGTGAAAGAAAAGTTGAGCTGTTAAAAAAAGCAAAGGAGGGCGATGAAGGCTCAAGACAGGAGCTGATCGATGGAAATCTGAGGCTGGTTTTAAGTATAATACAGAGATTTACACAGCGCAGGGAGAATATGGATGACCTCTTTCAGGTAGGGTGTATAGGACTGATAAAAGCGATAGATAACTTCAACACCGAGCTTGATGTTCAGTTTTCAACGTATGCTGTTCCGATGATAATCGGAGAGGTCAGACGATATCTGAGAGACAATAATATTATCAGAGTAAGCAGATCACTGCGGGACCTTGCTTATAAAAGCCTCGGAGTAAAGGAAAGACTGACATCGCAGCTCGGAAGAGAGCCTACGATAGAAGAGATATCGCGAGAGGTCGGAGAGGATGCCGAGCACGTTACAAGCGCTCTTGAAGCGATAGTAGAGCCGGTGTCTATATATGAGCCCGTTTATAATGACGGAGGTGATTCTATTTACGTGATAGATCAGCTGTCCGACAGGGAGAACTCTGACGAGGCTTGGCTCGAGGATATATCTCTCAGAGAAGCTCTGAAAAAGCTTTCCGAGAGAGAGATGAAAATAATCAATATGCGCTTTTATAAGGGTAAGACACAGATGGAGATCGCCGATGAGATAGGTATCAGCCAGGCGCAGGTCTCGAGACTTGAAAAGGGAGCGCTGATGAGGATAAGGAAAAATATGTAATGCCCGAGGGGGATATCTCTCGGGCATCAGGAAATAATATTGTTATTTTGCTTGAATGTAGCCCTCTCTGTAGAGAAGCTCAGCTATAAGAACGGCACCGCCTGCAGCGCCTCTGAGGGTGTTGTGCGAGAGACCTACGAACTTGTAGTCATAAAGCTTATCCTCGCGGAGTCTGCCTACGCTTACACCCATACCGCGGTAAAGATCTCTGTCAAGACCTGCCTGAGGACGGTTATCCTCCTCAAAGTAGGTTACGAACTGCTCGGGAGCGGAGGGAAGCTCAAGTGCCTGAGGCTTACCCGAGAAGTTTTTCCAGTCCTCGAGTATCTGCTCCTTTGTGGGCTTCTTTCTGAACTTGACAAATACAGCGGCGGTATGTCCGTCGGTCACGGGAACGCGGATACACTGAGTGGTGATAACAGGCTCGGTTGCATTTACTACCTTTCCGTCGACCACCTTGCCCCAGATCTTCATGGGCTCGTTCTCGCTCTTTTCCTCCTCGCCTCCGATGTAAGGAATGACGTTGTCTATCATCTCGGGCCACTCATTGAAGGTCTTGCCCGCTCCCGAGATAGCCTGGTATGTCGTTGCAACTATCTCGTAGGGCTCGTACTTGAGAAGGGGAGTGAGTGCGGGAACGTAGCTCTGGATAGAGCAGTTGGGCTTAACTGCGATAAAGCCGTTCTTTGTTCCGAGTCTCTTTCTCTGTGTTTCTATAACAGCAAGATGAGCATCGTTTATTTCGGGAATAACCATCGGAACGTCGTCGATTCCGCGGTTGGCGCTGTTGTTGGAGACCACGGGAGTCTCTGCCTTTGCATAAGCCTCCTCGAGCGCTCTGATCTCGTCCTTTTTCATGTCGACTGCGCAGAACACAAAGTCACACATGGAAGAGACGGTCTCTACGTCGGCTGCATTGTAGATCATCATGTCCGCTACCTTTTCAGGCATGGGAGTCTTGAGCTTCCAGCGGGTGCCGAGAGCCTCGGTATAGGTCTTTCCTGCGGATCTCGGGGAAGCCGCAAGCACGGTAATTTCAAAATAAGGGTGGTCTGCGAGAAGAGTGATGAATCTCTGACCTACCATACCTGTAGCGCCGATGATTCCTGCTCTGATTTTTTGCATGATCATAGATCCTCCGAAAATAAGAATTCAATTATTAAAAATTAAACTAATTATACCACTTATTTATTATATTGTCAATATTCTAATAATGTGAAAGGTGCACTAAAATGAACACGACCTCAATACCCGAAGTGAAAAAATATACAATTATCATGCTGCTTGGCGGAGCGTTGTACTGTATTTGTGAATTATCCTGGAGAGGCTGGACGCATCCTTCAATGGGGCTGTGCGGCGGGGTGTGCTTTCTATTTATCTATCTGATAAACGATAAGCTCAGAGGCTCGAGCCTTATTAAGCAGGCACTTATTTCCTGCGCGGTCATAACGACAATGGAGCTCATATTCGGCTTCGTGCTCAATATATGCCTCGGCATGGATATATGGAATTACTCAAACGTCGGATACGATCTGCTCGGACAGGTGTGCCTGCCGTTTTGCGGAATATGGTTTTTACTGTCGTTTCCTTGTATCTTTATATCAAGGATATTGAAAAAATGCCTGAGATAAAAAGACTTGTTGATATTGCTTTATTGTAAGTTTTGTAGTATAATGTATTGACTAAAACAGAAAAGGAAAAAACACCATGCAAGCAAGCTTCAACGAAAGATATCACAGAGCAAAGCGAGCTCTTTTTGATAAAGTATACAGCACCTTGAACGAAATGCAGAGGAGGGCTGTGTATACCACAAACGGTCCTCTGCTCGTTCTTGCGGGAGCAGGAAGTGGAAAAACCACCGTTCTCGTACAAAGGATCGCCTACATAATCAAATATGGAAACGCATATTTTGACGAAGAGGTACATTGCGATGCTGACGAGATCTCGCTGTCAAGGCTCGAGCGTGCATGTACATTGAACCGAGAGGATATACGACCGCTGCTTGATGAGTTTATCTCCGAGCCCGCACCGCCGTGGTCTGTGCTTGCTATCACCTTTACAAACAAAGCCGCAAGAGAGATCAAGGAGAGACTTGAGGCTGCCATCGGAGAGGAAGCGGCATCCGAGATATGGGCGGGTACGTTTCATTCGATATGTATGCGCATACTCAGGCGCTTCGGCGATAAGGTGGGATACTCACAGGGCTTTTCCGTTTATGATTCGGACGACGCAAAAAAGCTTATCTGCGAATGCATGAAAGCACTTGATATCGATGAGAAGTTTCTGCCTCCAAAGGAGGTCCAGAACAAGATCAGTCGTGCAAAGGACGAGCTTCTCTGCGCCGAGGACTACGCCGATGAGGCGGGCGTCGATGTGAAAAAACAGCACGTAGCTAAGATCTTCAAGCTTTATCAGGAGAAGCTTGAAGGGGCAAACGCGCTTGATTTTGACGATATTATCGTAAAGACCGTTAAGCTTCTGAGAGAAAACGCAGATATTAGAAAATACTATCAGAATAAATTCAGATACACGTGTATCGACGAGTATCAGGATACAAACTACGCTCAGTTCAAGCTCTGCGAGCTTTTTGCCGGAGGTACGAGAAACATAATGGTCGTAGGAGACGACGACCAGAGCATCTATAAATTCAGAGGTGCAACCATCGAAAATATTCTGAATTTCGATAGAGTATATCCCGACGCACAGGTCATCAAGCTTGAGCAGAACTATCGAAGCACCTCGAATATTCTAAACGCCGCCAATTCCGTAATAAAGAACAATAAGGACAGAAAGGGCAAGGAACTTTGGACGGATAAGGGAGAAGGAGAAAAGATACTCGTAAAGACTCTTTCCACACAGCTTGACGAGGCTAAATACATAACGGAAGAGCTCGTTTCAAAGGTTTTGAAGAGCGGACGCAAATACGGCGACTTTGCAGTACTGTATCGTATGAACGCACAGTCCAACGCCATAGAGTCTGCTTTTGCAAAGAGCGGAATCCCATACAGAGTAATCGGCGGCACGAGATTCTACGACCGCAAGGAGATAAAGGATATCATCTCCTATCTTCACGTTATCAATAACAACACGGACGATCTGCGGCTGCAGAGAATAATCAACGAGCCGAAAAGAAAGATCGGTGCCGCTACTATTTCGGCTGTCAGCTCTCTTGCAGCAGAGCAGGGCGTTTGTATGTTCGAGATAATGGACAAGGCAAACGAGCCGCAGAACCTTTTGATATCAAGATCCGCCGATAAGCTCGGTTCCTTTGTCAGGTTGATAAAGTCTCTTTCCGAGCAAAAAGATATACTCACGGTGCACGAGTTTATCAATACGGTCATCGACGAGACCGGTTACCGCGCGATGCTCATCGACGAGGGAGAGCAGTCTAAAGACCGCCTTGAGAATCTCGAGGAGCTTATCTCATCGGCTATCGAATATGAAAAATCGATAGACGAGCCTACCCTCAACGGATTTCTTGAGGACGTGGCACTCGTCAGTGACATCGATAATTACGATACCGAGACCGACGCGGCAGTGCTTATGACTATACATTCGTCAAAGGGGCTTGAGTTTCCCGTTGTTTTCCTTCCGGGAATGGAGGACGGTATTTTCCCGTCGATCAACTCAGCCATGGATCCGACCGAGCTTGCCGAGGAGAGAAGGCTTGCTTACGTTGCGATAACCAGAGCAAAGGAGGAGCTCATCGTAACGCGTGCTAACGAAAGAATGCTCTACGGCAGGACCTCTCATAATCCTCAAAGCCGCTTTATCGATGAGATCGAACCGGAATACGTCAATAAAGAGGACGATACGAGAGCTAACGTTTTCTCAAGATCTGTTCCGACTGAGCGTCAAGGCTCTGCGTCGCGCAGTATCGGAGGATATGCTTCGCGTCCTTCCTCTGCACAGGCGGCAGGTAACGTTTCGTTTATCAGATTCAACGCAGGAGATAGAGTATCTCACTTCCAATTCGGACAGGGAACCGTGCTCAGCGTCACTCCTATGGGAAGCGATCTTCTTTATGAGATCGCATTTGATAAGGTAGGAAACAAAAAAATGATGGCAACCTTTGCCAAACTGAAAAGAGGAGAGTAAATGGAGCTTGTAAAAGGAAGACCCTCTTCCCCCGACGGGAGACTTGATAAGGAAATAAGAGTTTACGATCTGCTCGACTCAATTGGCGTAGAATACGAGCGCATAGATCACGTTGAAGCCAATACCATGGAGGCTTGCGAGGAGATAGACAGAGTTCTCTGCGCTACGATCTGTAAAAATCTCTTTCTCTGCAACAGACAGCAGACAGACTTTTATCTGTTGATGATCCCGGGGGATAAGCAGTTCAAAACGAAGGATATCTCGGCGCAGATAGGCTCGTCCCGCCTTTCCTTTGCGACCCCTGAGCATATGCTTGAATTTCTCGACATTACTCCCGGCTCGGTTTCCGTCATGGGACTTATGAACGACAACAACGACCGTGTCAGGCTCTTGATAGATACGGACGTCATGCGAGGTGAATACGTAGGCTGCCACCCATGCATAAACACGTCGAGCATTCGCTTTTTGACGTCGGATTTTCGTGAAAAGATCCTTCCGGCTCTCAAACACGAGCCTACCTTTGTAACCTTATAAAGAAAAAAAGGTTGTAACGAATTTCGTTGCAACCTTTTATAGTTGTGCTCTTCAGTTTGAATATTTACAGCTCTATGATACCTGCCGCGTCATGGAATGGGAAGGTGTGGGCTTCGTCCTCGATCGGAAGTCCGTTATCACCAAGCGGCATGATGCAGACCTCACCCGAGACCTGATAGCATATCATAAGCTTCTTTCCGTCGCGCGAGAGGATCATATGCCTCGGCTTTTCACCGATACAGCCGATGCGGTGCTTTTCATAGAGGGTGCGGTCTTCATTTGCGCCGAAGAATACGATAGACTCGCTGTATCTGTTTGCACCGTATACCGTCTTTTCATCGGGAGAGAGGCAGATAGCGGAGCAGTGGCTCTTTCCTTCAAAGCCTGCCGGGAGGGTGCTGATACGCTGTCTGAGCTTCTTTTCGGGCATATCGTAGACGAGCACCTCGTTTGAAAGCTCGGTGATAACGTAGAGCGTTTTTTCATCCTCCGTGTAAACGACGTGTCTCGGATGCTGACCGCGTTCGGTGTAGATGCGGTCGCATTCAACGATACCTCCGTCCTTGATATCGTAGAAATATATCACGTCCGTTCCGACGTTCGTAGCCAGAAGCTTGTCTTCTGCCTTGTTCACGTGCACGAAATGAACTCGCGTAAGTATCTCGTCATCCCCGGTCTCGTTTTCTTGATAGATCGAGCCGTGATCTGTGAATTTGCCGTTATCGTCTAACGTCGCGTAAAGGAGGTGTCCCGATCCCCAGCAAGCACCGAACAGCATACGGTTCTTCGGAGAGTAGCAGATATGACAGAGGCAGGTGCCCTCGTCAAACTTAACGCTGTCGGTAAGCCTGTAACCGTCACCGTCAGCCTTGTATGCGTGAAAGATCGAATAGTCATCCGATTCCGTTCCCGCAAACAGCATATCTCCTTCTACACATATAAAGCTCGGTGATTCGATCGTATCAGACCAGATCTCCTTTCCGTGCTCATCGCATTTGATTATGTTCTTGTTACCTTCATTGCCGTAACCAGAAATTATAAGCTCCATATTCCGTCATCCTTTGTTATAAAACGTATTATACGACGTTAATTATATAAGAATTTTTAGTGTTTGTCAACGAAGAGTAATAAAGTAGTTCGTTTTAGCCTTGAAAAATATTCATTTTGTGATATACTTGTATTGAATAAGTCGTTGGAGTGCTATATGATAAGAATAATGTTCGTCTGCCACGGCAACATCTGCCGCTCGCCTATGGCGGAGTTTATATTCAAGGATATGATATCGAAAAGAGGCTTGGAGGAGAGATTCTACGTCTCTTCCTCCGCTACCTCTACCGAGGAGATATACAGAGGTGTGGGAAATCCCGTGTATCCGCCCGCGCGCAGAGAGCTTGCCATGCACGGCATATTCTGCGAAGGAAAGAGAGCGGTGCAGCTTTGCGTCTCGGATGCAGACAAGTACGATCTGTTTATCGGTATGGACGATGCAAACGTCCGTAATATGCATCGGATCCTTGGCAAGGGGGCAGAAGGGAAGATACACAAGCTTCTTGAATATGAAGGCTCTCACAGAGACGTTGCCGACCCGTGGTATTCTGACAGATTTGATATCGCATACAAGGATATCCTTGAGGGATGTACGGCACTGCTTGATCATTTATTATCGGAGCGAGGTTAACTATGACTGTTTTTTATTTGACGCTTGACAGAATATTACTGCTGTTTATGTTTATTCTTGCGGGATTTCTTCTCGTAAAGATAAAGGCACTTCCGAGGACCTCGGGAGAGGTGCTGAGTAAGCTCGAGAATAATCTTCTTATTCCCGCGCTTGTCTTTTCCACGTTTGCGTCGAGCTTCAAGCTTGAAAAGATAGGCGTAGCGTGGAAGCTATTTGTGCTTGGCGCTGTGGTATGCGTTATTATGATGATCTTTTCATGGATATTCGTTCCGAGGATCACGAAGGATAAGTTCACACAGAACATCTACACGTACGGCCTCGTTTTTTCCAATTTCGGATTTATGGGCAACGCTATAGTCAGTGCGGTTTTTCCCGATATTTTCCTTGAATATCTGATCTTCACTCTTCCGATGTGGACACTCATCTACGTGTGGGGAGTACCTTGTCTGTTGATCCCTCCCCAAGGCGGCAATAGATTTATAAGCAGGCTCAAAAGCTTTATAAATCCAATGTTTATTGCCATGGTGCTCGGAATCGTAGTAGGAATTATGGGATTCTCACTTCCGAGCTTCGTTTCCTCCGCCATAACGACGGCAGGGGAATGTATGTCTCCCGTTTCGATGATACTTACGGGAGTTGTAGTCGCTTCCTCCACTCTCGGAAGAGTGCTCAAGAACGGAAGTATCTACGTAATGACGTTCATACGTTTGCTTTTGGTTCCGATTCTCGGCATATTCGTGTTTTACGTTTTCCGAGTTCCCGAAGCGTACTACGTTTGTACCGTATGCGCTCTTGCGATGCCTCTGGGTCTTAATATAATGGTCATCCCCTCGGGATACGGAAAGGATACGTCGCTCGCGGCAGGTGCAATAATAGTATCTCACCTTGTATCCGCTCTGACGATTCCTTTTATATTTGCGCTTATGTCGCAGTTTATCAGATAGTATTTAAAAACGCTTTATAGCTTCATTTACAAAAGAGGTAAATCATGAAAAAACTCATATCTTTTGCATTGGCGGCGCTTCTTTTGCTGTCAACTCTCGTCGGTTGCGCCTCGAACCCAAACGACACCGCACCCGACACCGAAGACACTCAAAACGGTATACAAGCCTATGGGCCAGATACGTGGGACGGCTCGGTTGCCTCTTCATTTGACGGCGGTGACGGAAGCGAGACCGACCCGTATCGGATAGCAACCGCCGAGCAGCTTGCTTTTCTCGCTTCCGAGATAAACAGCGGAAAAAGCTACACGGGCAAGCACTTTGCACTCGTAGCAGATCTCGACCTCGCTGAAGTTCCGTGGACTCCGATAGGTAACGGAACGTATAGCTTTGACGGCTTTTTTGATGGCAAAGGGCATACGATTTCAAATCTGAATATAACCAATGGACATAAATATGTTTCTTCGGAGGCTTCGGAAGTTCCAAAAAAGCAATACACGTCGGGTTTGTTCGGAAGCTGTACAAATTCTGTTATAAGAAATATTAAAATAGATCACGCATATATTTCGATTACAAATACGAGAGATCAACGAAAGATCAACGCAGGGATCCTTGTGGGAGATATGCGTACAGATACAGCCCTGGAGATCACAGACGTAATAATCGATAATTCAAGTATCGTCTGCGATTTTGAGCAGGAACTAATTCCTGCCGGTCAGGGGTTAGGTGGTATTGCAGGATATATACGTACAACTACCGAAGCAAAATGCACCCTTTCCAATTTACAATCTACTATAGCGATCTCAATTGAAAACGGACGTGCTCGAGATAACTACATAGGAGGAATCGTCGGTCAAGCGGTAATTAGAGATCTATGTGACGTAAAGAACTGTGCTTCTTATCTGTCTGTTCAATTGAATACCGAGCAATTCATTAAGAATAATTACTTAGCGGCATTTGGATACTTGTCTGCACAAAACAATAAGGTTTCAATTGAAAATATGTTTTCAAAAGTATCTGTTAATATGATCTTTGACAAAACAATCAACCCTCCCCGATTTACAGCAAATATTATTTCAGGTTTGACCAGCTGTGGCGTTCAAGGACTCGGCGGCTTCCGTTTTGAAAACGTATTCGGTTTTGTTGAGCAAAAGGATCATACGTCTGGTGAGATCGCCACTTCATTCGGATTGCACGACATCCCATATCCGGAAATATACACCGAAACAAACTGCAAAGGCTGCGATGCTCTCCCCGATAACCACGGCTTTGATACTAACATTTGGGATGTGTCAAACCATGCTAAACCTGTTTTGAAGTGAATAACAAAGCATCCTAAGGTGATCTGCCTTCGGATGCTTTTGTTATGCGCTCGGCATGCGCTATCACTTGGCGGTGAAAGTCCGCTACAGACTTGGCAGTAGGGAAGGACTGAACAATCATAAGTCTTAAGTAAACGACAGAAGGAGAGCGCTATGAAGCAGATTCAGGAATGGCTCGGACACAGCGATATGAGTACGACTGTCAATATCAAAAATCCTTATGAACAACTAAAAGAGTCAAAACAGCTTGATTATGTATGCAAAATGCGACAGCAAGGAGTTTTCTCCAAGCTGTCGCATTTTCTTTTTACAATTTACTTGCTAAAATAAGTTCCGTTATTATATTACCTTTTGCAATGTTCAACTGTGTTCAAACAGAATACAGAGAACTTTTGAAAAATATTGTAAAATTATAAAAACAATAGGAGGTAATATTAATGGCAAGAATTATTACAAATTCGATGATCGAGGATTTTGAGAGGTATCTTCGCTTGGATGAAAAGAGTGACAATACCACTAAAAAGTATTTGCGTGATGTAAGGGCGTTTGCTGAGTTTGTAGGATCAGAAAAAATCATCAAAGCAGTAGTTATGGAGTTTAAGGCTTCGCTTGTTGAAAGTTATGAGGTCACAAGTGCTAATTCTATGATCGCTGCGGTAAACGCTTTTCTACGATTTATGGGATGGGTGGACTGTTGCATCAAGCAGTTTAGAGTACAGAAGAAGGCTTTTTGCTCGGAGGAGAAGGAACTGACAAAAGCAGAGTATATCCGCCTGGTGAATGCGGCGAAAGAAAAAGGTAACGAACGACTGAATTTGATTTTACAGACGATCTGCGGAACTGGTATTCGTGTCAGCGAATTGCAGTTTATTACCGTTGAGGCGGTACGCAAAGGCGAAGCGGTCGTTTCGTGCAAAAATAAAACCCGAACGGTGTTTATCGTTCGGGAGCTACAGAAAAAGTTATTGAATTATATTCGGGACAAAGGTATCACTATGGGATGTATCTTCATCACAAAATCCGGCAAGCCTATGAGCCGATGCAATATCTGGCGTGAGATGAAAGCACTGTGTGAACAGGCAGGGGTATCACCCAATAAGGTGTTTCCTCACAATCTTCGCCATCTGTTTGCACGCACATTCTATGGCATTGAAAAGGACATTGCTAAGCTTGCTGACATTCTCGGTCACAGCAGTATCAACACTACTAGGATCTACATCATCACCACCGGTGCAGAACATAAACGCAAGATGGAAAATATGCGGCTGATAATATAAAAACCGTTGCCAAAACAACGGTTGAGCACATAATTTGGATTATGTTGCATAGCTTGATATTATTCAAAACTCTGTACTCTTAATTATATCAGAAAACAACGTCTCAAACAAGTACTTTTTGGAAAAATTAAAAATTTTGTCGGAAAATATGAATTTTAACCACGACGATTAAGCCTTTCCGTTTCTACAAGCGGAAAGGCTTTTTTGTCA
>JAZMZS010000002.1:0-15156 GCA_045586105.1 Eubacteriales bacterium
TGAACCATAACGGTAATGGCTTTTATAGGCGCATTACATTCCAGAAGCTTCATGATTATGGGCGTGGTTATATAATAAGGCAGATTTGCGCACACGCAAACGTGCCTTTCGTCGTGACCTTCTATAAGCGTGCGCAGGTCGGTCTTGAGGACGTCCGAATTTATTACCTCGACGTTATGAAATTCGCCGAGCGTGAGTGCAAGCACGGGAATAAGTCCGCGGTCTATTTCCACCGCCTTTACGGCAGGGGCGCGCAGAGCAAGCTCTTTCGTAAGACACCCTATACCGGGACCTATTTCTATCGCAAGCTCGGTGGAATCGCTGACTGCGGAATCGGCAATATTCTCGGGAACGTAATTCTCGATAAGAAAATTCTGACCGTATTCCTTACGGAAGGTTATGTTATGCGCCGACATGAGAGTTTTTATCGTCGTAATGTTACACAAATTCATTTTTTTACGCCTTTCCACTTGACAAACCGCACTCAAGCGGTTATAATATCAATGTTGTCCGCTGGTGTAGCACAGTCGGTAGTGCAGCTGATTCGTAATCAGCAGGTCGTGTGTTCGAGTCACATCACCAGCTCCATACAAAGCTTTCCCATAGACGAGTCTCTCGTTTATGGGATTTTTGTTTTACCCGTATATTCTACATTGATTTTGCTTTTTTGTCAACAAGATAGAACAAAAAGGGTTGATAAAGAGCGTGCAAGCCTGTATAATTGTATTCAAGAGATAAAATAACCCTTTTGAGGTGATGTTGTGAAAAGAATTGCTTCCTTGTTTATACTTATAGCGTTACTTTTAAGTTCAATGTCTGCTATTGCTTCGGCAGATGAGCCGATAGGAGCAGATCGCTATTATACCTTCAAAGGAACGGGAATCGGCTTTATCATACCCGAAGGATGGCTGCAGGTACCCTCAAAAAACGAAAAGATAACGGCTCTGTTCACATCCACGGATATCGAAAATGAGACCATAACGTTTGAAGCTTTTGACAAATTGGGCAGTCTCCCTATCAAGGAACGGATTTTAGTCAAGCACAGATTCCAAGATAATTCCGTAACTAACGAAAAGGAAGTCAAAGAGCTGTTCAAACAAAACGGCAGCTATGACGAGGTAAAGGTCACAAAAACAATAATTGGGCATAACGATTATTACGAGATCAGAACATCTGCCGTCAAGAACGGAGCCAAGAGGTATTCGGTCTCATTCTTCCGTATCTTTTACGGATGGTTCTACACCTTCTCTCTGACAAGCGACCTGCCTGTGAACAATTCACTCGGTCACGGGGATCTTATCAAGTTGGTCTCTGACGCATCGTATCCTTATCCCGACACGCCAATAAAAGAGGCTGCAACAAAGCCTGCCCTTACCTCAAGAGAATCCTTCTCAGAGACCGCTGCACCGTCCGAGGTTACGGTCCCGTCGGACACAGCATCGGTTCAGCAGGGCTCCGACAAGGATAGCTTCAGCGTCAACGGACTTGTATTCGGAATAGTTTCGGCGGCATCGGTCATTCTTTTGTTCTTTGTAATTCTTCTGCTTGTTTCCAAAAGCAAGCAGGGCATCTCGGCAGAGGAAACACAAAAGTTCAAAAACCGCACAGAGATCCTGTTTTTCCTCAGATCCTGCCGCGATCTAACAAAGGAAGAGTATATTCTTCTCGACTCCTTTGAGAGCATATCAAGCGCACTCTTCAAGCAGGATAAAGAAAACAAAAGCGTGGGAAAACGCCGTCGTGAAATCCTCGAAAACGAGTTGAAGGAGCTGACACGCGGAAAGCGCTTCGGGGCTATACTGAAAAAATCGCAGTTCGGAGCACACTACGCGACCGATATAAACTCAGCCCTGTTCAGCAGCGTTTATCTGATCCGGATATCCGACAAGCCGCATACAGCACCCAAGCCCTCGGCAGCCTACGCCCCCTCGGCATCTGTGTTTATTCCCGAATTGAGGATCGAGGACTTTCATCCTCACACAGATCCTATTCCCGCTCAGGTCGAAGCCAGCCCTTCACCGTCGGAACACGCAAGACCGCAGGCTCCGGATCCCGCACCCGATTTCGTTTCCACAGCATCATCGGTCACCAATAGAAGGATTGCCGTGTCAACAGTAAATAGAGCTCCGCAAACGGCAGAAGCACCGCAGCCCGCACCGAAAGTGAAAGATACATTCAATGGCAGCGAGCAGCTCTGGTGCCGCAAATGCGGCTGCAAGCTTGCCGAAGACAGCGATTTCTGCCACAAATGCGGTACGAAGGTTATACGTTGAGCATATGCAAGCAGCCTAAAAGGCAGTTCAGACGTCTGAACTGCCTTTTCATTTAGAGAATAACTCATGTTTTAAAAAGCAACGCTGTTTCGGCATTTTTTAATTACGTTATTTCCCGATCATCTTCAATTGAAATTTCAGAAGCTCTTGACAAAATACGTTTTGGGATATAAGATACACTTATCTTTATCAAAGGAGATGCTTTAGTATGAATTCAAAAAAGCTTCACCCGGCATATAAAAGATTGCCGGAGAGACTCACCATTTCATTTCCGATCTGGGGATTATACGATATAGACGGTAAGGGCTTTTATGCGGATACCGACAAAATGGTAAGAGAGCACGTAGAGCGCGGCTTTAACTGCATTCGCCTGGATGACGGTGCGGGGCTCATGCACGATTTTGAAGGAAATCCCCGCGGAAAAATAAAGATCGGTAATGCTTTCGGTCGATTTGATAAGATCGGCAGACAGTTTGATGCGATCGGCGGAGAAGGATATTGCGACGCGCTCGGGCGCCTAGTTAAGCTTGCCGCCTCCTGCAAAAAGCACGGCGTTTATCTTATCCTGTCATCCTGGTACTATCTTCACACTTATTGGATATGCCACGACAAGGCCTTGAACGAAGAGCTTTTCGGCATCCCGGAAGAAGACAGATTCATGGTATTTGCAAGATTCCTTCACTACATAATTACGGAATTGAAATCCCGCGGTCTTGCGGATGTCATCGCATTCGCTGAAATATTCAACGAGACGGACGGACTATACTTCGTTACCAAATACCGTCCCTCGCAGTATTCGGACGAAGAGACCGCAGTTTTCAAAAAGAGGCACGAAGAGGCGATCTCCTGGCTTCAGGAAACGCATCCCGACGTGCTGTTCGCCTACGACAGCTTCACGTCCGCTCCGGATCTGCGGTTAATGCCCGAGAATGTCGACGTTTTCAATTTTCATTCCTACTACCTCTGGAGCGTATACGATAAGACGATAGCGGTATCTCCCGACTGCTTCGAGGCGGCGGCAACACCGAACGAGGTAATGGCGGCACATCTTAACCGCTCCGACGAGATACCCGAAAACGCCTGGTACGACCGTCTTTCGCTCTTCTCGGGGCTTAAAGCCGGCAAGATCCCGGAGCTTGAAGCCCGCCTTGAAGAAAAGCTCACAGAGGACTATGCTCACTACCGTGATAAGGCGTTTTCCTTTATCAACGCAGTAAATAAGATCCGCAAGATCGACCCCGATATACGCATCGTTTCGGGCGAGGGCACCTCCTATATCGGCTCGAAGGAGCTTTTATGGGAAGAACATTCGGAGATCTTTTGGAAGCTTGTTGAGGAGGTCGCAAAAAAATACCGAGACGAGGGTGTATGGGGAACCGTCGTCCGTACTTGTATGGGACCCGAAGATCCCGCGTGGAATCTCGTTCCCGAAAAAATAGCAAGGATCAATCGTCTGTTTCTTGGAGACTGATCTCTTGAGACTTTTTTACGAAATTTCCTATATGATAAAAAAACGACAGCGCAGGCTGTCGTTTTTTTATATTCGGTCTTAGCTTTGAAGTGCAGCACCGATAACGGTCGCAAACTGCGAATGCTCGGGAATAATGAAATTAACCCCGAACAAGCGCGACATCTCCGAGAATATCTTTCGGCAGGTATTGATAGTCGTCATGTTTCCGGTAAGGACGATATCCTTGATATTGTGGCCTCTTGCGGCAAACACAGCAAGCATCGCTATCGTTTCGAACACGGTATTGATGATGCCTGCGGCAATATCCTCCTTACCCGCAAGATCCGAGACCTTGCCGAAGTTGGATGCGGTCAGCTCTGCCTGAATGTCGGTAAATCTACCCGTGTTTGAAAGATCCCCTATCTTCAGGTCTACCTTGCCGACGTCCCCCTGCTCTGCCAGCTGCTCTATATGCGAGACGTCGTTCATTCCGAGCAGAAGCTTTGAGAGTCCGACGAGAGTTCCTCCGCCGACCCCGGTACCGCCGAGGTAGGTCATCTTCTCGCCTTTTTTTGCGTGAACGAGTGCCGTTCCCGTACCCATGCTGACTATTATTGCTTCATCAAGTCCCGAGATATAAAGTCCTCCTCTGCCTATACTCTCAAACTCGGACACGTTATCGCATCTGAGATCATATATCGGCTTTGTAAGATAAGAGGACCCCACGCCCGTGATCTTGACGCATTCTATTTCGTCAAGCGAAAGCGAATTATCGTTGAGAAATCTGCCGAACGCCCCGTAAAGAGAGGTGATCGGGTCGCCCGCCTTAACGAAAAGCGGAGTTATCAGCTCTCTTTTTTTGCCGTCGTGCTTAAAGCCGACTATCTTGGTAGTGCTTCCGCCTACGTCAATTCCGATTATAGTATTTTTCATTGTTTCTGTTTCGCTCCTTGGCTATCGTCACTAAGAGTATACTCGCAAATCACGGTATTGTCAAGTGTTATCGGCACTCTCGGCTATCCTCTCTATCCTGCGCGCCGCCTCGGTGACGCTCAGACCGTTGCAATCAACGGTCACGTCGGCGTATTTCTCATAAAGCGGCAGACGCTCAAGATACAGCCCCTCAAGATCTGACGCTTGGCGGTACACCACCCCGCGTGAGGTGGAGGTTGCACCTATATGCTCACGCACGGCATCAAGAGAAAGCGACAGATACACTACTTTTCCAATAGAGCGCAAATGCTCCATGGCACGCTCGCCGTAAACGGCACTTCCACCGGTAGCCACGATATGCCCCTTGCATTCTATCCCGAGCAGCGTCTCCTCCTCAAGCCTGATAAAGCCCTCGCTTCCGTACTCTTCGATAAGCTCCCAGAGCTTTTTGCCGTATTTCTTTTGTATAACGAGGTCGCAGTCAAGAAAATCGTAACCGAGCATTTTTGCGGCAACGACGCCGACGGTGCTTTTTCCGCATCCGGGCATTCCTATCAGAATAATATTATCCTTCATTGGTCATATCTCCACTTCAGTCTTTGTAACGGCGCTTCCGTCAACGTCCACCCTAACCTCGGCACCGAGCGGCAAGGAGTAGATATACACCTGATCTATGTGCCTCGAGAAGATGCGTTCAAGCGCCATTTTGTAATAAGTAAGCTGCTGTGCGTGTCGGTCACTCAGCTTCTTCGCCGCTTTTTCGGGATCGGCAAGCTCCTCGCGGGTAAGATAGTCGGTCTTGTAGTCGAAGAGAATAACGTCCTCCCCTTCGGTAAAGAAACCGTCGATAACTCCCTGCACGAGCAGCTGCTCACCTTTAAGCTCCGCCTTAAGCTGAGGATCCTCGGTAAAGGAATCGGCGTCAAGCTGAAGATTGAACCTGAACTCTCTCCACAGCCTGTCGGCGTTCTTTATCCGCTTATAGAAATCGCTTTCAAGGAAGCGCTCTATATCCTCGAGCTTGGCGATCCTTGCACTGCTTTCATCAATATAGCCTTCCGAGACCAATCGGGCAAGCTCAGCCTCCGCGCCCGTTTGCTCCATCCTCTCAAAGTCGGCAAACTGCATGATAAGGTGCGTTGCGGTTCCCTTTTCCGCTCCGCTCGGAGCCTTGGCCTCCGAGGCAAACGAGGGCTTTCTCGAGAAATCAAGCTGAGGGCGGGCGTGAAGATCGTTATCCTCAAGCTCATCGAGCACGCTCGGATAGAGCTTTGACACCGACATTTTTGCCTTTATCCTCGTAAGCGCCCTGTGTGGATATACATACGAGAAGCGCTCACCAAGCTCGTAAAGCGTTCTCTCGGTATCGGTACGTACTGCCTCCTCGGTCTGCTCGGTCTCGAGTGCACCAAGACACGTCACGGGATCTAAATCACTAAGCGTCATATGCTCGTGAATGACCGCAGTGCCGGATATTCTCTCCGAGATAAGCAATCCCTCGGAAAATCTGGACACGCCGCTCACGGTATCATCGCCGAAGGTCTCGATCTTATAATCGACGTTTTCAAGCAATTTCCCGACGGAGGATTTCGGAGGTGCTTTCGAGGTAACGTACAGACGTTCTCTGGCTCTGGTCAGCGCAACGTAGAGGATGCGCATCTCCTCTTCCATGAAAAGCTCGTTCTTTATGAGCTTGACCGCGCTTCGGAAAGGCGTTTCGCATACGGTAAAGCCGTCCCCGCCCCTGAGCATCATGCCGATACCAACCTCGGGCTCAAACAAAAGCCTCCTTCTTACGTCCTTGTTCTCTAACGTCGCCCCTGTGTTTGACACGAAGCAAACGGGAAACTCAAGCCCCTTTGAGCCGTGCATCGACATTATACGAACCGCGTTCTCGCTCGGCTCATCCTTATCCTCGCTCACGCCTCCGAGGCTTATAAGACCGTTGAGATACTCGATAAAGCCGTAGAGCCCCTTAAACGCTCCCGCCTCAAATTTGCGCGCAAGCTCGTATATCATCATGCAGTTTTTCTTTGCCTTTTTACGGGCAAATGCATTCGCATACTGCTCGGTCGCACAGCGAAGCAGCCCCGTATCAAGGTACACCTGCCAGATAAGGCGGTCAACGGGCGTCTTTTTCGCAAGCTCTCTGTAGTAGTCGTTCCGAGCGATAAACGCCCGCCCCTTCTCCCATGCGTGTGCATTCGTGTATCTGCAAAGCGCATCGTATAGGGAGATGGCGCCGTGCACCTCTCTCTTTATCTCTACAAGCTCCCCGACGCTCACGCAATATAGCTCGGACATCAGTATTCCCGCAAGATAAATATCTCTGTGGGGATTATCTATGACGTTGAGCATGCATAAAACAAGCTGAAGCTCGGGCGTGTCAAACGGAGACTGCTTGTTAGGGCTGACAACGGGCACGCCTCTCTGCTCAAGCGCCCTTTTATACTTAGGAGCGCCTGATTTATCGTAGCGCAAAAGTATTGCGATATCGCGCGGCTCGATGCGTTTACCGTCCTTCTTTTTTTCATCACGTATCAGTCTGACTATCTCTTCGGCAACGAACGAAGCCTCGGGATCAAAGCCGGGGTCGCTTACGTCGTCTGCCTTGTCGCAAAGCACGAATCTCGGATACACCTCGTTTTCGTGTATCACGCCCTTGTCCTTTGAATAAACGAGCTTGTCCTCGCTCTTGTATTCAAAGTGGCCGTTCGCCCGTCCGAGCAAAACGTCAAAGATATCGTTTACATATTCGACCACGGTATTATCACACCTGAAGTTGTTTTTCATAAATACCGTGCAGCCATCTTTCTTGTCCCCGTCCCCTCGGTAGGAGGGATAAGCGGCTCTGCGCTTTATGATTATTGACGGATCTCCCCCGCGGAAGGTATAGATAGACTGCTTTACGTCGCCTACCATAAACAGGTTCTTGCCGTTTGATATCGCTCTGAATATCGAGTCCTGGACCTCGTTTACGTCCTGGTACTCGTCTATGTATATCTCGTCGGTAACCGCCTCGATCTCGCGTGCAACGTCGGTCTTCTCGCCGTTGCAGAGCAGAAGCTTCAGTGCGTAATACTCAAAATCACCGAAATCAAGAAATCCCGCCTCACGCTTGTCCTCTCTGAAATCATCCTCGTATCTGCAAAGGATATCCGACAGAATCCGAACGAGCTCCTTGGTCTTCTCGGCTGCCCATTCCAGCTGCTCGGGAGTATAGGCGTACATCCTCTTCAGTCCGTCTATCCAATCCTTCAGCTCTGCTCTCAGGCTTCTCGTATACGCACAGGTCGGTGTGTTATTTAACGGTCTTTTACCCGAAAAGTTTGCAAGCTCGATTCCGTACACGTACTCTCTCGCGGAGGCGTATCCACCCCCGAGCGAGGCGATCATCCCGTTAAGATGATCAATAAAGGAGTCTATCACTCCGAAGTAGCAATGCACTTCCTCCTCGAGCGCCAGCTCTTTGCGCTTCTTATTGAATCTTTCTATAAAAGCACGTGCCTTGGTCTCGGTGTGATGCTTATATACCCTTCCGTATTTCGATTCAAAAAACTCGTTCTTACATACGCTTTCATACTCGGCAGCCGCCGCACCGAGCGTCATCGCCCCGCCGGGGTATGAGCACAGCTGTCTGTGCAGTTCCAAAAACAGATCGGCAAGCGTTCCCTCTCCCTTTACGGTAGTCAAGCTCTCCGCAAGCTCAGAAAAGTGATACCGTCCGTCCTTAGATTCCCTCTCGTAGCAATCCGTGATGATCTGCTCCATTATTCTGCGAGAGCGGATAGCCCTCTCCCCCTCGTCCATCGTCTTTACCGTGGACGGAAGTCCGAGCCTGCTAAGATTTCTCTTAATAATGTCGAGACAAAAGCTGTGAATCGTACTGATGCGCGCGGAGGGAAGCTTCATGAGCTGGATCGGAAGAAGCACGTTTTCCGGCTCCTGCTCGATCCTCTTGCTTATCGCCTTGTATATCTTTTCCTTCAGCTCTGCAGCCGCGTTATTCGTATAGGTAACGATGACCATTCTCGATATGTCTGCGGGAGATACGGGATCGGTCAGACGTCTTATGATCCTTTCGGTCAGGGTTGCCGTTTTTCCCGAGCCTGCCGCGGCGCATACGAGAACGTTCGAGCCGCTCGCGCTCATCGCATCCTCCTGCTCGGGGGTCCATGTAATATCGGACTTTTCTTCCTTCTCCACGCTGTTCTTTTCTTCTGTCATTACGTCGGTAACGGTCATTATGCTTGTTCCTCCCTTCCCTCGTTTTCTTCGTTCAAGCCGTCCGTATCGAATCGGCGGCACACTGCCCTCATCCTGCAGTATCTGCACTTGACCTGCCCCTTGAAAAGGAGCGGCTCCGCCTCTATTTTGCCGTCGCGCATATCACCCGCGACCGAGCAGATCTTATTCTCCACCCCGGCACGGATCTCTTCGATCCTTTCGGGATCGCAAAGAACGCTTCCCGAAGCCGCCTTGAGTTTGTTTTCTTTTTTGACGTAGCTTACGTACATTCCGTTAGGCTCGCTCTCCATAGCACGGAGGATGCCCTCGTCGGAGGTCAGCATTCCGCATCTTGAAAGGGACTTGCCCGCTTTTTTGAGTGCGCTCTCTTCATCCTCGGGCGAGCTCGCTTCCACGTCGTCAACGTGCGCCTTGTAGTAGACCGCTCCTGCGGGAAGGATCCTTCCTGTCTCAGAGCATCCGAGAAGAGCCTTTTGCTCCTTGCCCGTTTGCGAGCAAAGGGTAAACAGGTATATCAAAAGCTGAAGATCGATACCCGCTTCCACGGCGTCAAGTGAAAAATGCTTGGCTCCCGTTTTGTAATCTATAACTCTAACGTACACGTCACCGCCGTTTTTGTACGCGTCGACACGGTCGATAGTTCCGTCAAAGACGAGCGACAGCCCTTCCCTTACCGCAAACTCAAGCGGTGCGGGGTTGGCGGGGGAATCCTCCTTTATCTGCAGCTCGTGTCCGACGGGAGAAAACAGAGACTGCTCAAACTCGCGGCAGATATCGTCACACATCAAAGAGACCGAGCGGCGTATGCGCCCTATCATGCTCTTGATACGCGCGGTCTTCATATCGTCCTCGGGAAGCACGCTGTCAAGATACTCTCCCGCTATCCGTTCTACCCTTCCGTCAAGCTCGGAGCGTGTCACTCCCGCGAGTAGGACTCCGTCCTCAAGCAGCTCCCCCGTTATTTTATCAAGAACGCCGTGCACGAGATTTCCCACGTCGAGCGAATCAAACGAGTATTCCTTCGTCTGCTCGAGGCGGAGGATGTATTCACACAGATACGAGAAATGACACAGCACGTAGCTGTTGAATCTGCTGAAGGACATTCGCATATCGTCTCCGAATATCTCTTCTGCAACGTCGGGAGCAAGCTCACGCTCAAGCGAGTACGCGGGAAGCCTTCCTTCCTTTGCCATTTCTATCAGGGCGCGCGTCTCTCCGTCAAGTGACGAGGGCTCGGCGGTCATAGCCATTTCGATCATTCCCGCCTTGTCGTATATTCTTTCCAAAACGCCGAGCGAACCGAAGCGCCTCGGCTTTTCCACGTTCAGCAGCTTCATCAGCCTCACGGTCGAGGTCGATATCTTCGATGCGGAAGAGCTTACGTCCCTGATAGAATAGCTTACGGTAACGCTCTCCGATGCCGCGCACACGGCTCTTGCATAGTAAAACAGCTCCTTTGAGACCTCCGTCTCAAGGTCGCGCTTGATATCTATGCCGACCGCAGAAAGCTTGTTTCTCTTAACGTCGTCAAAATAGCCGCGATCTCCTACCACCGCAGGAAATCTTCCGTCGGATGCACCTATCACGAATACGTGCCTGATCCCCGACGTTCTCAGCATATGAGCGCTTCCTACCGTTACCGCATCGGCAGAGGTGGGAATAACGTTTACGGTCTTCGTCCTGAGGCAGAGCTTAAGGAGCTTTATATACTCGTGCACCGATACACACTCGTCCCCGACCACGTCTGCAAGTACTTCAAGAGTCTCGACAAAGCATCGGTAGGTTCCCTCGATCTCACGCGCCCCCTGCTCGTTTCCGCCGTCTGCAAGCGTACGTGCCTCACGGTAAAGCTTGTCCTTGATATTGAGCCGGCTCAGATAATCCCAGAGCGCGCAGGTGATATCGGCAACGCTCGCCGCCTTCGCAAGTGCCGCGAAAAACGCGGAAAGCTGTCCCTTGAGCGTGTCCTTTACCTTGTTTGCGGTCTCAAGCACGCGCTCGCCCGAAAGGGTCATTTTTTCGGTCAAGCCGTTCGGGTTGTTCACGAACGGAGCGTCAGACATAAAGCGCTTACCGTTTATCTTCCATGAATTGACGTATTTTTCAAACAGGTCGCATTCGTCGTAGGACACGCCGCACAGTCCCGTCTTGAGATACGCGATCACGTCCTCGCGGCGGCAGTTTTTGAGATAAAGCGCAAATGCGCCGTACACGAGCTTCACTATCGGATGCGCCTCAACTCGTACCTCGGACGAGAAAAAGCAGGGTATTCCGTGGCGCACGAAAGCAGCGTCGAGTATTCCCGCATAATCGGGGGCGTTTCTCGCAACGACCGCTATGTCGCGGTAACGTGCGCCCTCCTGCACCTTCTTTCGGATCAGCGAGGCAACAGCCTCCGCTTCCTCCCTTGCATCGGCGCAATCGTAAAACTCTATATGCTCGGGCGCCGTTTGCATCGGCTCGGCTCCGTTTCTGTAGAAATTGTCCGCAATATATCTGATATCCTCGTACGCGCCTCTGAGACTTCCGCCCATATCCTCGCACTTGAGAGTGCAATTCACCTGCTCGGCGATCGAGGTAAGCTTTCTTGCCGCAGCCTCGACGTCCCTTGCATAGGAATAACTTCCCCTCGTACGGTCATACGGCAGGGTTACGGTAACGCAATCCGAGTCGGCAAGCATCCGCTTTATCAGCTCAAGCTGAGGAGCCGTAAAGCTCGAGAAGCCGTCAATGAATATCTCGCACCCGGCAAAAAAACGATTCGTCTCAAGAACAGAGCAAAGACGCTCAAGATCCTTTTCGCTGTCGGAATAAGTCTCGGCAAGCTTAGCCTCGTAGACCGTTGAAATAAGCGAGAGATCCTTGACCTCTCTGCCGAGAGGCGACTCTTCACCGAGCTCGTCTGCGGCACGTTCAAGAGAACCAAGCTCTACCCCCGAGGCTCTGAGCTCGGCTATTACCGACAGCATCGAATTTATGCGTCCCTCATCCGCCTCCTCCATCGGCTCGGATATCAACCCGCCGAGAGAGCGGATGGTCTGCCACATACAGAGAGCCTTTGACTGCGCGTTTGCGTAATTATAGCAAAGCCCTCCAAGCGACCGGAAGACGGTGTCCGCAAGACGGGTGAAGTTCTGCACCTCAAAGGAAAGCGCGCTCGACGCGGGCAAGCCCTCTGACGCCTCAAGCTCCGCTCTCACGGTGTCCTGCTCGGGAACGATAAGATACACGCATTTCTTATACTTGTCTTTTCTCTCGACGGCGTCTCTGATAAGAGAATTCACTCTCGTGCTTTTTCCGCTTCCGAAGCCTCCGTATATCAGTCTGAGCATTATTCTTTACCTCCGAGTATCTTCAAATTGCGCGCGAGCGTCTCCTTTCCTCTCCAGGAAAACGCTCTCTCAAAAAACTCATCCTCGCTCATCGACCATAGCGAGTCAAGGTCTATATTCTCAAGCCTGTGCTCGTAGAAAAAATCGATCGGTGTGAATATACTGCCCGACGCTATCGCCTTTTTCGTATAAGGGCAGACGTTCTGGCACCTGTCGCAACCCCACGCTATCCCGTGGGATGTCAGCCTTGCCCGCTCAGCGTCGTCAAGCTCGCCCTTTTTCTGGGTCAATGCGGAAAGGCAGCTCGTCACGTCCAGCCCCTCGGGACAGCCGCGTGAGCACGCTCCGCAATGAAAGCAGGTCCGCACTCCGCCAAGGTATGGCTCAAGTCCGTATTTTTTTGCAGGCATATCGGAAATAATCTCCCCGAGAAAAACGAATGACGAATGCTTTTCGGTAATAAACAGATGGTTGTCTCCGATCACCCCGAGCCCCGCCATCGCCGCTGCGTGCACTTCGGAAATTGGCGAGTGATCCGCAAAGCCGTAGAAGGAATACCCGGGGTACAGCTCCCTGAGCTTGGGTATCAATCTGTCAAACAGCCGCTCGAAATACAGATGATAGTCGCGCGAGCACGCGTATACCGATATGTTCTCGGCGACCCCCGAATAGTACGGCACGCACGTAATGAGCGCCGACCCGCTCTCGCGGGATATCCCGCAACGGTCAAAAAGATAAGGCTTTATCACGTGAGCCTCCGACAAGGATATCGGCGCGTAGTATTCTATTTTTTCTTCTTCAAATATCTCACGCAAGGTCATAAGATCGCTTCCCCTCCCGCCGCTGCTTCTGCGTGCCTTCACTTTCTCGGCACAACCGAGAACAAAATACGCATACCTTTCCTATTTTCTCTATTATAGCAAACCTATCGTCTTTTTTCAACTTATTTTCTAATAAGCTCCGCCGTTTTTCAGCTCGGATGCTCCCCCTCTTATGACCCCATCTCTTTCGATAGATCTGCGTATCACATTATTCATGCGCCAACCTCCCCGCCTCAGGATCACCCATATCTCGTTTTCCCGCGCCTAATCCATACACCCGAATCCCCCCTAAACCGCCCCCTCTGCCTTTCTTTCCCCGGATCGATCAACGTGTATTCTCTGACTAAAGCCGTCTTCACTCACCGTAGCAATTTCTCCGAGAATATGCACAAGCGTCTTGGCACCAATCAAAAATGCAACCTTTTCCCTTTTTTGCTTGACAATCAACCTTTTATTTGGTATACTATGAAAGCAACAAACGCAACCGCGATCAGCAATGCACAATAATTAAATATCGGGATGTAGCGCAGTTGGTAGCGCGCCTGCTTTGGGAGCGTGCCCTGCAGTTGTAGCCTATATTTTACGGAAGTCCTGAAAACCCTTTATTTATGCGGACTTTCGGGTTGTTTTGGGAACTCAAAAATGCGTGGAATTTGAGTTTGACCACAGTTTATCCCACTTCCACGCAAAATTTAGAAAATTGAATAGATATCCGGGTGTGGCGCAGCTGGGAGCGCGGGTGGTTTGGGACCATCAGGCCGCAGGTTCGATCCCTGTCACTCGGACCAAAATCGGAAATCCGCTGATGAAAATCGGCGGATTTTTGATTTTGTACTATTCATTTTTCATTATTCAATATTCATCATTCATTAAAACGGATTTCCGTAATGAACAATGAATAATGAAGTCGCTTCGCTGATGAATAATGAATAATCTAAATGCCGAAATCGGCATTTTCTTTTTTATAAACATTTTTATGCTTTTTTCACATTCTCCAGTCTAATTTTTACTGATTCAAAATTATTAAACAAACAAATAACATCACTCCTTTCTTATTGTTTTTTATCGTAAACCAGTGCATATTTACTATTGGAAAAATTTATGGTATAATTTATAAGTAATAATTTTAAAAGCGAGGTGCCAAGGTTATGGCAGAAAAGAAATATATAATTGATAATGCCGAACTGATGGCAGAGTGGGATTGGGAAAAGAATAACGAGTTGGGTTTTGACCCTAAAACATTAACTCTTGGAAACAAGAAAATAGTTTGGTGGAAATGTCAAATAGGACACGAGTGGCAAACAGCGGTATCTAATAGAAGCAAAGGCTCTGGTTGCCCGTATTGTTCAGGCAGATATGCCATTAAAGGCGAAAATGATTTAGAAACGATTAATCCAACTTTAGCAAAAGAATGGAATTATGAAAAGAATAATGAATTAACTCCTGCAGATGTTTTACCTAGTAGTAATAAAAAAGTCTGGTGGAAGTGTAGTGCAGGACACGAGTGGCAAGCAATCATAGCAAACAGAAGTAAAGGACGAAAATGCCCGTATTGCTCTAACAAAAAAGTTTTAAAAGGCGAAAACGATTTAGAAACAGTCAACCCCACTTTAGGAAAAGAGTGGAATTATATGAAAAACGGTGATTTAAAGCCAAACAGTTTTTCTTCGAACAGTGGACAAAAAGTCTGGTGGAAATGTAACAAAGGGCACGAGTGGCTGGCTACTATAGATAGCAGAAACAAAGGACATGGTTGTCCGTATTGTGCCGGGCAAAAGGCTTTGAAAGGCGAAAACGACCTGCAAACAGTTAATCCTAATTTATCAAAAGAATGGAATTATGAAAAGAACAATGGGTTAACCCCTATGAATGTTTTACCAAGCAGTAATAAAAAAGTTTGGTGGAAATGTAAGAAAGGCCATGAGTGGCAAGCAACGATTACTAATAGAAATAAAGGGATTGGATGCCCAGTTTGTAATTCTGAACGAAACACCTCTTTCCCCGAATTTGCAATTGTATATTATCTAAAAAAATATGGCTTGGATGTATTACACTCGTATAGAGGACAAGGTTATGAATTAGATATTTATATTCCATCA
>JAZMZS010000003.1:0-3722 GCA_045586105.1 Eubacteriales bacterium
CCTTCGGCAGCTAAGGGAGAATTTAATTTAGCCGTGAGCATGGCGAGCCGATTTAGCTCGCAAGCAAAGCGAAGCGAATTTAAAGTCGGAGGCCAAGCGGTCTTAGGAAGACAACTTAGTAATTCAACTCCTTGGCTCACAGAACGACATGGCTACGATCCGACTTCCTTCGGCAGCTAAGGGAGAATTTAATTTAGCCGTGAGCATGGCGAGCCGATTTAGCTCGCAAGCAAAGCGAAGCGAATTTAGCTGCGTAGCAAAGCGGAGTAATTTAGCTAAAACAGAAGCGGTTTTATTCATCTAACGAAAGCATACGAGGTATCAAGATGGCAGATAGTATTATGCTGGAAAAGGCAAAAGATTTTGCTGTGGAAATAATCAATCTTTGTAAAAACATCAAAGAAACCAAAAAGGAAACAGTTCTTACAAATCAGCTATTACGCTCGGGAACTTCCATAGGTGCCAACATTCACGAATCGAAATACGGTCATGGTACGTCTGACTTTGTTGCAAAAATGCAAATTGCGCTTAAAGAATGCTATGAATCGGAATACTGGCTTGAATTATTGAACAGAACCGGATATATCCCCGACGAGTATTTCAAATCCATCCGAAACAGTTGCGGTGCAATACGTCGCATGCTAATAGCATCTATTAATACCGCCCAAGCAAACGCCTCCACCAACACCGCCAAGGAGAACATGAAATGATACGTTTCTCGGAATTGGACAAGACAAGCAAAGATATCGTTCTCCCCTGCCTGTTTGATATCCTATACGAAAACATGCATCTCATCGCACCGGGCGGGATGAAGTATCAGGAAGAAAAAGAACGCTATATACAGACCGTATCACGTGCTCTTGGCCGAGAATCAAGGCAGATTCTTCTTTGTATGTACAACGACACAATAGCGGGCTTCGTTCAATACTACACTACGGAAGATACGCTGATGATAGAAGAAGCACAAATGAGCGAAACTCTCCAAGGTACTCTTGCTTTCTACAAAGCCTGCCGCCGCATTGCAGACGGCTTGCCCGACACCATCGTATATATAGAAGCCTTCGCTGACAAACGGAACGTCCGTTCTCAAAAGCTTATGCAAAGGATCGGCATGGTGAAAACGAACTCGTGTGACTACCCCGCCTTCGTTTATTTTCGCGGTAACGTTCAAAATATCAAATCCCGCTTTTTTCGATAACACCCCACACCAAAGCCACACCAAAAATTCAAAAAAAGCTCCTTTCCCACACCGATCTCTGACGAAAGTGTGGAGACAAGGGGCGTTTTTCCGATTATAATTATAATTGGAAAGTTATGACAACCAAATCATCATCCCGATGTGAAACGGAAGTGTTTCCTCAGATCGCACACTTTACCGAAGAAGCGCGGTGATGATGCTGCAACTCTGATAATGATCGTTCCAGGCAACAAGAAAAGAGGTGTACCGTATGAAACGAATCTTCAGTCTTTTTATTATTATATCAACGCTGGTAATGCTGATCCCCTTCCCCGTCGGCGCAGATACCATTGTGAACAGTATATCCCTCACCCTTGATCCTCCCGAAAAGGGCAAGACTCCTCCAGTCACTGCAGCCCCGCACGGCTTGGGCTACAGGATACACGATATCAATTGGTATGACAGGTCGGCAAACCGTTTCCTTGAGCAAGGTGAAAAGATTCAAGCGAACAGATCCTACACGGCAACGCTGTGGGTGGAAGCGATCGACGGCTATGACTTTGCCTGTGTTAACGATAACACTCCCGCCGTGACCGCCAAGGTAAACGGCTCTGAATGCAAGGTATCCAAGGCATTCGAATACAAGGCGTGGGCAATGGTCACCGTAGAGTACGATTTCGACCCCGTTCCCGCAAATGGCTGGATAAGCACGATAAACCTGACCATTCCTCAGCCTGCGGCAGGTCAATCCCCCTTCTACGGCAAAATACAGACCGAAAAGTATTCGCTTGCCAACGTATACTTTTCCGGCAATACCGACCCGAATATGAAAAACGGCATAAGCTGGTATAACGAGGACACGAACGAGCAGCTCGTTCCCGGCAAGGACACTTTCGTTTCGGGTAATGCTTACAAATTCCATTGTCTCATATTCCCGGAAGATGGATACAGTTTTACCGATAATGCAACGGTCAGGGTAAACGGCAATACTGCAGAAGTCAGCAAGGATTACGCGACCTTTTTGAGCGTTAACTACGTATTTCCGAAGATCTCAACTCACACGCACACACCGTCAGAGTGGCGTACCACGGGAATCTACCATTACAAGGTCTGCACCGTATGCGGCGATATGCTGGAGCAGGAGGACCACAAGGGCGGCATTGCTACCTGCACGGAAAAAGGAAAATGCAGCGTCTGCAGATACGCTTACTTAGAGGAAAACGAGAATCACACACCGGATACGTCAAAGTGGGTAGCACGGACCAACATGTACCATTTTCATCCCTGCAAGAACTGCGGTGCGCATTGTGATATTGAGGATCATCGTTGGAGCCCGAGGTATCATTCGATAGGCTCTGAGGGGCATGCTTACCAATGCGCTGATTGTAAAGGCTACGATACCGTACTGCCGCACGTTCCCGGCCCCGCCGCTACAAACACCACGCCCCAAACCTGCACCGAGTGCAGTTATATTATAAAGCCCGCAATTAATCACAAGCACGATCTGACGAGAGTTCCCTCGACACCTGCCACCTGCACCGAGGACGGAAACGTTGAATACTACTTCTGCACCGGATGCAACGACTGCTTCACAGATTCCGAGGGAAAGAACAAGATACCCGAAACTACGTCCGTCAAAACGGAGGCTCTCGGTCACACCGCATCCGAAGAGCTGAGCAAGGACGAAAATTTTCATTGGCGCATCTGCACGGTCTGCAAGACGGTGCTTGACGCATCGAAGCAGGCGCACGAAATGAAGGATAACAAATGCACCTCATGCGGATATAGTTCGGGCGATCCCATCACTACGGATACTTCGGACACTACCGATTCTACGGATCCCGTAAGCACGGATAAGGACAATGCAGGGACGTCGTCTCAGATCTCCGAAAAAGACGACAAAAAGCCGAAGGACGATGACTCATCGGGCATTTCCAAGTGGTTATGGATCGGCATCATACCCGTAGCGGCATTCGTTCTCGCAGGTATTATTATAATCGTGATATACGTTAGCAAAAAGGCAAAAAAACAATGATCCACTCTAAAGGAGACACGAAGAAATGAAAAAAGCATTAGCATTCTTACTTACGTTATGCATCTGCCTGCCTATGCTCACGGCATGCGATCCCGCAGCGATATTCGCACCCGAGCCTGCGAAGGCACCCGACATATTCGTCAAGGTGGAAAAGCCCGAGGCGGGCAAGGTGATCGACGATATCGAGATCACCGTTACCTTCGACGGTGAGCCTGTTGCCATAAACAAGATCGAATGGGAGCAGTTCACCGACAGCGGAAGACGTTATCTCGAGGCGGGAGAGAAGATACCCGAAAAATTCAGCGGAAGAGTGAATATCTACTACTATCTGCCCAAGGGCGTTATCAACGAGGATCTGCCTATCACGGTAGAAGCCCCCGGCGGTGAGTATGACGGCACAGGCGACGGAGGTACTGCTGACGACGGCAGGCTTGAAGCGTGGACGCACGTAACCTACGGCGCAGACTATGACGATACCGAAGCTGTCACAGACCCCGTTACCACTGAGAC
>JAZMZS010000004.1:0-10921 GCA_045586105.1 Eubacteriales bacterium
CGTGAGAGGTACGCTTACCTTTAACTATTCGAGCGAAAGAAATTCCTCGGCTGAGGACTTCGGATATCTTCTCGATATAGTTATTCCCGCCGACAAGATCGATGCGGTGCGTGCGGCTATCGAGAGCGACGGTGTGGTCAAGGTAACTTATTCGGTAGAGGATGATGCCGAGCATCAGAACGGTCTTCGCCTTTATAGCGACGAGCAGGGAAGATATGTGCTCAGACCTACCGTTATTCTCAATCCGACGGTCCTCAGCGCCGATGATCCCGAGAGTTGCAACTACCGCGTAAACGCAACGCTCTCTGACGGAGAGAGCATATCGTTGAGAGGCGGTGCCGTGACGGTGATGCTTGAGGGTGGAATGCTCTCGCTCGGTGATACTAAAGTAAACGTAGGCGAGGGCGAGCATACGGTGGCAGTCCGCATATTTGATACGCATTATCAGGTGTACGTAGACAACAACCCCGTTGCTGTGATCGATGCTTACCTTGATGTGGAATATACCTCGTATGCAGTTTCCACTACGGGTATGTACCTGACGGTATCTCCCGAGACTTACGAGGATGATTACGTAGCTCCTGCAATCAAAATAGGAACAGCCGAGGAGCTTGTCGCTATTATGCAGGATACCGGAGCGTGGAGCAAAAAATATGAGCTTACTGCGGATATTGACCTTACGGGATTTGCACTTATCCCCATCGGAAACGAAACTACACCTTTTACGGGTGAGTTCTACGGAAACGGCAAGACCATCCGCGGAATTGACATCAGCGGTGTGGGGAACGTCGGATTTTTCGGTGTTGCGGGCGGCTGTACGATAAAGGACCTTACTCTTGAGGGCAAGGTAACATCCACCGCGGCAAACGCGGGAGGCTTTATCGGAAAGCTCGTCGGTGATGCTATAATAGATAATTGCGTAAGCAAGGTCACCGTCATCGGAACCGACAATGTGGGAGGACTCGTAGGATGCAAACCGAACACCGACAGATCTATGCTTACCGTGACGAATTGCACAAACGAAGCGGACATAACGGGAAGCGGTGCGCGCGTCGGAGGTATATTCGGCTTTGCCGCATTCGGAGATGCCGCAGAGAACGCTGCCTTCGAGAATTGTGTTAACCGAGGCAGTATCAAGGGTGTGCAGATGGTCGGAGGAATCGTCGGCAGATTTGAAACGACGGTAAATAATACTAACGCACTGCACGAGATCATAGGCTGTGCAAACTACGGTAATATCAACGGAACTGCCGATTACGTCGGCGGCGTGACAGGTCTCTTTACTCATGATTCGGCAACGAGCAGATATACTCTTGATAATCTGTACAACGAGGGATGCGTAAGAACCGACAAGCAGTTTGTCGGAGGAATCATCGGATACTTCCGTTCATGCGTAACGGGCGGGGGCGGGATCTCTAACTGCATGAATATCGGAGCCGTATATACTTCTTATACGGGTGATGCTTATGCAGGCGGTATAATCGGTGTCGGAAACAATATTACAGGCAGTATCACCTACAGCATTACGGGCGTGTATAATGCAGGCTCGGTCAGCTCCGGCTCGGGAAGACTTACCCGTCCGATCGCAGGCGCATATCATATGACTGCAGGCATCATAACTCCTGTCGGGTGCTATTATCTCGACCTTGGCGAAGAATATTCGAGCACCGCAGACGAGATCATGGTAACTACAGATAATTATACAAAAGCGTGGGCATTTACACAATTGCCGTCCTCTTATTGGATGTTCACGTCAAACGGTCCCGAATTAAAGTCCTTCCATGAGCACGTCGAGGAGATCATCCCCGCACTCGCTCCTACCTTCACGAGACCTGCACTTTCTGAGGGAAAGAGATGCTCCGTGTGCACGGAGATGATAGAGTCTCGGCAGATCATAGGCAATTCTCTCGGAGATATCAACGGTGACGGAAGCATGAACAATAGCGATATTGCACTTGTCGTCAGATATCTTGCGGGCTATGATATCGGCTGTGATATAAGCAGTGCGGACATTGTTGCAGACGGCAAGCTAAACAACCGTGACGCGATATCGATGATATCTGAGATGGCATACCCGAGCATTCCCTCAGAGCCTGTTGCTGTTGTCTCTGACCGTGTCTACGTAGCTCACAGCGAGATAACGGCAGGAGGTGCAGGCGTTGCCACGGTTTCCGGAGGAGATACTCCCGATATCCCCTACAAGACGAGCGCATTCTCAAACGTGGAAAAGCTCTTTACGGGCAGGCTGGCAAACGGCGGTAATGTGATCGCCGTAGGTAAATTCTATATCGATCCGTCGGCTTCGGCTCCTTATAACGGCACGGGAGTTATTCCCGCAACGAAGACACCGATCGTTATTACGGCGGCTGACGGTCCCGACGACTATACCTGCAGGGATGCGGACGGAAATATCTATTATATGACCGCATCAGGATCGAACGCAGGACAGTACGGTATGTTTATGATAAACAACGCTAAGACCTTGGCATTCGAGGGAGACGTGATATTTGACAGAATAGTAATTCTCTGCCGCATTTCCTCGACCGATATAAACGGAGGAAAGACTCCGGGTACTATCAGCGTAAGTGGCAGACTCGTGGTGAAGGACAGCGTCGAATTTGCCGAAATGACGGGTGAAACGAGTTATACGCTCAACGTCGAGGATGGCGGATGTGCATTTATTCACAAGCTTGGATTTGAAAAGTACACGGGTACGGGAACTATCGTCGTCGGCGACGAGATATTGGATGACGTAACTGCCGAAACTTTTGCGGGTTTTGACGGTGCGGTAGTTGACGAGAATGGAAACGCGCTATTTTAAGGGGGACATATGAAAGCTAAAATTACCGTTAATAAGAAATATTCAATAGGCGAGATTGACCGACGTATTTACGGCTCGTTTATAGAGCATCTCGGCCGTGCGGTCTACGAGGGAATATACGAGCCTGATCATCCCACAGCGGATGATCAGGGCTTTAGAGGAGACGTGCTTGAGCTTGTAAAAAAGCTCAACGTCCCGATCCTCCGTTATCCAGGAGGAAACTTCGTCTCGGGATATAACTGGGAGGACGGCACGGGAGACAAGTCGAAGCGCCCGAAGCGCATGGACCTTGCATGGGGAGCCGTAGAGACGAATCAAGTAGGTATAGACGAATTTCAGGAGTGGGCAAAGCGCGCAGGCAGCTCGGTCATGATGGCGGTCAATCTCGGCACGAGAGGAATGGACGAGGCACGCAACTGCGTTGAATATTGCAATTCCACTACCGATACATATTATGCAAACAAGCGCCGTGAAAACGGCTTTGAGGAGCCTTTTGGTGTTAAGGTATGGTGTCTCGGAAACGAAATGGACGGCTCCTGGCAGCTCGGACACAAGACCGCTGAAGAATACGGTCAGCTTGCCGCAGAGACCGCAAAGCTGATGAAAAGAGCCGACCGCACGATAGAGCTTGTCGCCTGCGGAGCTACGGGTTACGGAAGAAGCGGTGAGTGGGAGTATAAGATGCTCGACTACACCTATCCTTACGTGGATTATATCTCGCTTCACACGTATTTTCAGAACAACGAAAACAACACTCCTAAATACCTTTCACAGATTGAGGATGTCGAGGATTATATCAAGGGCGTTATCGCAATGTGCGATGCGGTAAAAGCTAAGAAGAAATCCAAGAAGACTATTATGCTTTCTTACGACGAGTGGAACGTGTGGTATCACAGTATTCCGACCGACCGAGCAAATCGCGATGCGGACAGGTGGAAAGAAGCACGCCATCAGGTAGAGGACATATACAACTTCGAGGATGCACTTATCGTCGGCTGTATGCTGATGACCCTGCAAAATCACTGCGACCGCGTAAAAATGGCATGCCTTGCACAGCTTGTAAACGTTATCGCTCCCATTATGACCGAGGCAGGCGGCAAGGCTTGGGTGCAGACGATATTCTATCCGTTCTTCTACGCGTCAAACTACGGAAACGGCAAGACGCTGCGCACCCTTACCGAGAGCGAGACCTACGATGTGGAGGGAAGAAAGGGAATCCCTTACCTCGTTACGAGCGTGATCTACAACGAGGAAGCCGGCGAGGTGATAGTATTTGCGGCAAACCGTTCGCTTGAGGAGGATATGGAGCTGGAGCTTGACCTTGACGGCTTTGAAAACTGCGAATTGATTGAGCATATCGAGCTTTACTCGGATGATCTCAAGGCAATAAACGACAAGGATACCGAGCGAGTCTCCCCTGCTAATGTAGAAATAAGAAGTAACGGAAGGCTCATTCTTCGAAAGCATTCGTGGAATATGCTCAGGTATAGTGTGGATACTGCAAATCAACACCAATAATTAGAAGATTAAAAAACTGATAGTATGTAATGAGCTCGGAGCTGCATGCCGAGAGAGGATGCGCCCTGCTATATGCTGATAAGCTCGAGCGTAACAAAACGGAGATCACGGAAGAAAAAACAAAATAAAACGAGCGCAACCGATAACTGCACTCTATTAGTTGATGCGACATCCTGATCCAAACAGATATTACACAGAAAACGGCAAATGAAGAAACGACCGTATTACCGAAGAAAAAGCTCTCGGTGATGCGGTCGTTTTGATATATTGAGGAAGAATTATCGGGGTCAAAGAATGGGAGTATATTATCAAAATGCCTTTTTATTGCTTATCTTTTTTAGCCTTCCTGTATTCGAATGGTGTTTTTCCTGCCTTTTGCTTAAACACACGGTTGAAGTTGCGTATGCTTGAAAAGCCGCAGGCGAACGCCACTTCGGTTATATTGTCTTTGCGTTTTAGCAGTTTTTTCGCTTCTTCTACTCGAAGTGAATTTATGAAATTTGTAAAAGAAGTTTTGTATTTTTCGTTAAATATGCGCGAGAAGTATTCGGGTGTATAACCGAATTCTTTTGCTATTTCTTTTAATGCGATCGGCTTTGTGTAGTTCTCTGAGCAATAGCGGATGAGTTGATATTCGATTTTATTCACAAGGTCGCTTTTTTTCTGCAAAGACAGTTGCGGCAGGATTTTTGCAAGTATAATTGCAATATATCCCATAACTTCGCCTTTGGCAAACTCGGAGCTTTTTTCGTGGTTTGCTTTTCGTGCCGCACGGAACAGCATATCGAGCTCATCGGTTGCCGCACCGTGCAAAATCGGTGAAACTGGAAGCATTGTAGCGAATAAGTCGCTGAAAATAGGAATATCGGGCGGAAAAAGCAAAACGTAATTCTCGGGATCTCCCACGGAGGATTCATAGCTGTGAAGTTGTTCCGAAAATACAAAAAGTATATCTCCTGCGTTTAACTCGTACGGAACAAGATCTACCGTGCAGACAGCACTTCCGCTTTTTAAATAAACGATCTCTATGTTTCGGTGCAGATGCTGAGTTATCGGCGGCAGATTATCGCTACGGTACCATGCATGATACGTGCTGTGTAGTTTATGTTGATACTGTATAGACATATTTTTCTCCGAGTTTAGTTTTTGTCCTTAATTATCGGATAATTTACTTGTATTATATCATATTTTTGGTACAATGCAAGTAGAAATTACTTTTTAAGGAGGCGGTTCTATGAAAAAAGATTCAATTCTTGTAATTCTTAGTTTAATACTTGTTTGCAGTATGTTGCCTGTAAATATTGGTGCATATTCGGTTCCTGACGGTGCGGACAAGTCATTTGCGGCGGCATCGGAGGCACTTGTCCTTCTCAAAAATGAGGACAGTGCCTTGCCCCTTACTTCGACGGATAAAATTGCGATTTTTGGTGAGGGACAGGTATATACAGACGGCAGGACGGGCGGCTTTTTCATAATGGGACGAGGAAGCGGTGCGTTTGTTGAGTCGGAAGAGCCAAAGAACCCGTGCGATGTCCTTGAGTCTTATGTAAGTCAAGGAAAATTGGGTGGAGTTTATTCTGCACTTTCCGATTCGTATAAAGCGGCGGCAGTAACCGGAGAGGATTTTTCATATTCTCCTACCGAAGATGAGTATACTGCGGCAGCCGACTATGCAGACAAAGCGGTATATATCCTCAACCGCACCTCAGCCGAAGGGGCGGACATTTCAAGTACGGATTATTACCTCACTTCAGCCGAGGAGGCAGAGCTTAAAAGCATTTGCTCCGCATTCGGCGGCAAGCCGGTCATTGTGGTTCTCAATACAGGCGGCGTTATAGATTGCGGATTTGCAAACGGCCGAGTTGATGGGATTTATGCAGATGCGGTAATTACTTCAAATTATCTCGGCATTCGCGGCGTTGATGCTCTTTGCGGTACACTTGTAGGTGAGATCAACCCTTCGGGTAAGACTGTTGATACGTATGCAAAAAGTCTTGAGGATTATCCGAGCCACACAAGCTTTAATGAAAGTAAGGATTATGCAAACTACTATGAAGATATCTACGTAGGTTATCGCTATTTTGAGACCTTTAACGTAGACGTAGATTATCCATTCGGCTACGGTCTTTCTTATACATCGTTTGTTATTTCGGATGTTACGTATGCCGAGGCTGACGGCAAGATCACCGTTTGTGCAAAGGTTACAAATACGGGGGACGCAGCAGGTAAAGAGGTAGTGCAGGTCTATTTTGGTGCACCTCAAAAGGGAACAAACGGCGCAGTTATCTCTAAGGCGTCAAAGGAGCTTTGCGGCTTTGCCAAGACCTCTCTTCTTGCGGCAGGGAAAAGCGAAACTGTGACCGTATCGTTTGATATTGACACTATGGCATCTTACGATGACCTTGGCGTGACGGGATATAAGTCCGCTTATGTTATGGAAGCCGGGGATTATACGGTATATGTAGGCAACTCCGTTCACAACACGGCGGTTGCAGGCACGCACAGTGAGAGCACGCTCCGTGTGGTAGAGCAGCTTTCCGAGCTTTGTGAGCCGACTACCGTTTTTGATAGAATGACTTTTGACGGTACTGAAAAAGTAGGCGAGACTTCCTCGTTTAGAAGCGATCTTCTTCATACACCTACCGATAAATCGAAGATCGATCCTGTCACGCCTTATCAATTTTCAGATGTTGTTTCGGGCGAGATCACCCTTGAAGGATTTCTCTCCCAAATGACAGATGATGAGCTTTGTGAGATCGCTATTATGACGCAGGAGGCTCATACCAGAACAAAAGCGTGGGGCGGAGACGAAGAAATGGTTGAAAAATACGGAATTCCGCTTGCAACGAGCTGTGACGGTCCCGCAGGTCTGCGTATCGGCTCGGAGGGAACGGGTCTTCCTTGTGCAACTGCACTCGCTTGCACCTGGAATCCCGAATTGGTAAGTGCCCTCGGCGACGTCGTCGGACGCGAAGCGATTGCCTCCGAGGTTGACGTATGGTTGGCTCCTGCAGTAAATATCCACCGCTATCCTCTATGCGGCAGAAATTTTGAATATTACTCCGAGGATCCGCTATTATCCGGTATTATGGCATCTGAACTTATTAAGAGTGTCGAGGCACACGGTATCGCAACCTCCGTTAAGCATTTTGTAGCAAACGAAAAGGAAACCAACCGTGATAGCATGTCGTCCAATATGTCAGAGCGTGCTCTCAGGGAGATATATCTTGTTCCTTTCCGTATGGCTGTGGATGCCGGAGTAAGCACGGTCATGACTTCTTATAACTATCTCAACGGTACGGAAACCAGCGAAAACGCTGAGCTTCTCCGCGGCATTCTCCGCGGAGAATGGGGCTTTGACGGTATGATCACTACCGACTGGTCGAACAACGCAAGCCTGGTAAGTGAAATTATTGCAGGCAATAACGTACATTCTTCGGTGAATACAGAGCACCTTGAAAAAAAGATCGATGCACTGAGAAGCGCAGTAAAGGATGGAACCGTCAGCCGTTCGCTCCTTATTGAGAATGCTGAATACGTGATGAACCTTCTTTCAAAATTGCCTGATGCACAGAGACTGAATGATACCGAATATTTAGTTACCGTAGACGGCAGCGAGGTTACTTTTGAAGCGGAGAATTATACTCATAAGCACGGCTATGCCCGTCCTGAAATAAGCGGCGGCAGAACCGTTATGTCATATGTGGGTGCGACAGGAGAGTGGGTACCTTATCTTACGTATACGCTTGATGTAAAACAGGCGGGTACGTATATTCTGTCCGCAACCATGTCCAATGCTTCTTCCTATTCGGGTTCTGATGCGCTTAGAGTATTTGTGAACGGGAAAGAGCAGGTTGTGAATTATAATGCGGCTTCTACGGGCAGTTGGTCAACCTTTTCGACTGTGGAGATCGGCAGCATTTTCCTTCCCGAAGGCAAAGTTCAGTTAAAAGTAAAGAGTGCTGTTGATCGCTCCTGCGGAAACCTTGACTTATTTACGCTTGTTCCTATTGAGGACGTATATACAGCAATTACAAGTGTTGATGAATTTGTTGCTCTTATGGGTGACAGTACAAAATGGAGCGGCAAGTATTATCTTACCGAAGATATTGATCTTACGAACGTGGAAGGACAAAGTCCCATCGGTACGAATGAAACGAATTTCACGGGTGTATTTGACGGTATGGGACACTCTATAAAAGGCGTTTCTCTTACAACATCGACAGAGCAGGATTTCGGTTTGTTCGGCAAGATCAAAGGTGCCACCGTTCGTAACCTTACTGTTTACGGTAAAGTAACCTCTACCGTTGCAGGTAATGCAGTGGTTGGCGGTATTGTAGGAACTGCAGATCCAAACTCATTTGTTGCAGGGTGTACAAGCTATGCAGAGGTCACATATAACAATACCTCTGCAGCGGCAAAAGGTGTAGGCGGTATTGCGGGTTATCTTTACGTGGGAAGCTCAAAGGTCGGAACTGTTGTTAAAAATTGCGAGAACCACGGCACCGTTACCTCTATAAGCGGCGGCAATAATGCTACGGTCGGCGGTATTGCAGGTATTGCTAATAACAACGGTGCAGGCATGGCTGAGATCCGCAATTGCTCAAATTACGGAAAGGTACACGGAGAAGGTCTTTATACCGGCGGCGTTGTCGGAAATCTTTTGCAGGCAGATGGTGGTGGCGGTATAGACATTTTTGACTGCATAAACTATGGCGAAGTCACATCTACTCACGGACGTGTGGGCGGTGTCGTCGGAAACGTACAAAAATGCTATGTAAGCATTCAGAATTGTATGAACAAGGGAGCTGTAAGCGGCAGTCAATACGTCGGCGGTGTCGTTGGTTATCTTTACGGTAGAGATACCTCTACTACCGAAAATACGATTCTTGCAAATTGCTATAACGGAGGCACCGTAACTGCTACGAGCACTTCGCAGGCGGATGTCGGCGGTGTTGCGGGTATCGTTTGGGCTGCCTGCGGTGTCCGCGATTGTATGGCTGACGGTACTGTTGTGTACAATGCAAAAAATGCAGGCGGCATAATTGGCCGTACCAACGGAACTGTCAAGATATCCAACTGTTATGCAAATGCAGTACTTGTGCTCGCAGAGGGTTCTTCCTATACGTATAACGCGGGATATGTACGCGCATTTTGCGGATATCCTGCTGCAAAGAATTTTATTGCTTGTTATTTCGGTGATGCTTTTGCAGAGGGAAATACTTGCGCAGGTATCATTGCATACACGTCTGATGCCTTCGAAACGCTTGATGGTAATAGCGGAACTTGGGTTTTGTGTAATAACGGTCCCGAGCTCGGAGCATTCCATGTGCACACCGAGGAGATAATTCCCGCAGTAGAGCCTACGTACACCTCGACGGGTCTTACCGAGGGCAAGGAGTGTTCGGACTGCGGAGAGATCCTTGTAGAGCAAAAGGAGATCCCGAAGCTGATCCTTGAAGGCGATTTTGACGGTGACGGAACAATTGCAAACGCAGACATCACTATTTTGATTCGTTATCTATCGGGCTGGGATATTGAGGTGGACGTATACGATCTGACAGGGGATTGTAAGATCAATAACCGCGATGCTATCGCTTTGATCGTCAGACTTGCAGCTCAAAGCTCGGACGATAACGATTAAACGGTACGGTAACAGTAGCTGATATAATAGTAACAGGGTGACTACTATGGAAAAAAAGATAAAAAGTATACTTTCAAAAATGACGGTTGAGGAAAAGATCTCTCTGTGCTCGGGACGCGATCTTTGGAATCTCGAATACTTTGAAGAATACGGAGTACCGAAGATACAGATGTCCGACGGTCCTCACGGTCTTCGCAAAAGACTAAAGGGCGAGGATGGAAAATACTATGGCGTCAAAGCTATATGCTTTCCATCTGCCGCCACAATGGCAAACTCATGGGATATGGAGCTTGCTAAACGTGTCGGCGAGTATATCGGAGATGAGTGCATAGCCGAGCGTATATCAATTATTCTTGGCCCAGGCGTGAATATAAAGCGCGCACCCAACTGCGGCAGAAATTTTGAATATTACTCTGAGGATCCGTATCTTTCGGGTAAAATGGCAAGCGGATTTATACGAGGGGTACAAAGCCGTGGGGTTGCCGCCTGCGCAAAGCATTTCTGCGTAAACAATCAGGAAACAAGACGTTTTACTACAAGTGCAAACGTATCCGAGCGCGCACTTCACGAGATATATCTGACTCCGTTTGAAATAGCGGTAAGAGAAGCAAACGTACAGGCGATAATGCATTCATACAACCGCCTGAACGGTAAATATGTGAGCGAGCATGGCGAGCTTATAACCGATCTTCTTCGCAAAAAATGGGGCTTTGGCGGATACGTTATGAGCGACTGGTGGGCTATGAGTGACCGTGTTGCCGCATACAAAGCGGGTGTTGACGTTGAAATGCCCGCAAGCGGCGGTGTCAGGGATAACGAAGTGCTCCAAGCCTATAAAAGAGGCGAGATCACCATGGAGCAGATAGATGCATCGGTTGCCAACGTTTTTAGAGTTGTTCTCGGTCATCTCCCGAGCGACGATGCAAAACCGTATGATA
>JAZMZS010000005.1:0-14227 GCA_045586105.1 Eubacteriales bacterium
TCAGAAGAACTTTGAGAGCATTCTCAAGGAAAACGGAGGCTTCATATACGAGGGACACTACTTTATTCCAAAGACGATGACCAAAGCCCCCTCGACGGATACTGTGTACTACGAGAACTTCGAGGCAGGCAGTATTTCAAACGTAAAGAGCCTCGGCTCGGTATCGCTTGCCGACAGGGAGCAGACTTATATGGGCGAGCACGGACTGAAGGTCACGGGAGCCGACAGCGCATCGGGCGGCGGTGTTATCACGCTTGACGGACTTACCGTGGGAGCAAAATACAAATACAGCGCCTACGTCTATAGCGCAACCAAGATGCAGTTTTATATGATTGCGCGTGACGCAGGAAGCGACGGTCTCGGACAGCACATTTCAGCCTACGGAACGGAGACCTTCGTGTACAAAGAATTTATCTTTGAGGCAAGCGCGGAGAGCATGGAGATAGGCGTGTATATGCCCGAGGGCGTGCCGAGCCACAAATATGCGGTTATCGACGATATCTGTATTCTCAAGGTAGAGGAAAAGAAGCTTACCGATAAGCTCAGCATCCTCGGAGATAACAGCGCCGAGCGCACCGGCTCCTTTGATATAAAGATCGAAGAGCGGATCAAGGGCGAGGCGCTTCTCAAGATCAGATTTGCAAACGATGCGGGAAAGACGGTAAACGCTTCCATGTCGGTAAACGGCGAAAAGTACGGCTCCGCTCCCTTCTATAAGACGGGTGCGCTTGAGCGGGACGACGGCTCGGATTGCGTTTATATTCCCGTAGTGCTGACCGAGGACGTGAGTGAGCTCAGCTTTAAGATGGGCGAGCGGGATACGCTCTATATCTTCGACGCGGAGCTCGTCAGCCTGACCGAGAGATTCAACTGATCATCACTTGCCCGAGAGGGCGGAAAGAGAGATAAAACATGAAAAAGAGACTTACAATTATCATAGCGGCGATCCTCCTCGTCGTTTGCGCTATGTCGGCAGCAGTTGCGGTATCCGCTGACGAGCTTCCCGACAGCTCGGACAAGATAGGCACGATGACCGTGGTCTATCTCAGAGACAACGGCACGGGCGACGGACATGACTACGCAAACGCAGTGGGCACGCTTGAGGATGCTTACATGATGCTCGACCTGTCAAAGGACTGCACCATAGTAATATGCGACGTGTTCACGCAGATCAACGCTAACTTCACTATCGGCGAGGAAAACGCGTACGAGGGAAGCGTCACCATCACCTCCTGCTACGGCGGCTACGATTACAGAAAGACGGGCGCCAAGTTTGAGTTTGACCCCTTCAGATTTGTCTGCTGGGGCGAGACCAAGTTTGAATACATCGATTTCCATACCCCGGGAACCAACCTTCTTCTCATAGGACAGCACAATCCCGTTACGCTCGGCGCCGAGGTAAATATCTCGGGCGACCAGATGACGGGCGGAAATATTGCCAAGTCCTTCTGCATTCTCGGAGGCTACCAGAAGCAGAGAAACGAGGCTGACCCCGTTGTTCCCCCGATGGAGGATAACCGCGATACGAATATTACCGTAATGAGCGGTGAGTTCGTATATATCGTTCCCTTCTCCCGTCAGCTTAGCGGCAATACCTATATGGGTACCGCTAACGTTAAGATAGGCGGAAACGCAAAGGTCAGCGTCCTCCACGGCTCAGCCGTCGGCGCCAATACCTACGTAGGAAACGTGAATATCGAGATCACCGACAACGCTCTCGTCAAGAACTTCTACGGCGCTACCGAGGCAGGCATCAACGTCAAGTCGCATACCATAACCTGGAAGAGCGGCAGCATAGAGAAGTTCTATTGGCTCTGCCCCTACAGCACAAACCCCGAGCTCGTAGTTCAGGGCGACAGAACGCTCAACGCATCCGCAGAGGTAAAGGCGGGAGCAGAGTACGCTTCTATGGCTACCCTCTTTGATAAGATAGGAAATGTAGATAAGGATCCCGCGTACGTTGCCCCCGTAAATCCGAATACCGAAAAGGCAGGCGACGACATCCTCAAGGCACCCGTAACCTCCAAGACCCCCGCGCCTCCTTCGGGCGGCACCGAGCCCGAGGATACTACTCCCGTTACGGATAACAAGCCTGCAGAAACCAAGCCCGTCACCGAAAAGGAGACTAAGCCCGCGTTTACGAGAGCACCCAGAGACGAAGCATCGACCGATGCTCCCGGGAATTCTGACGTTAAGGACGCCGACGGAGGCTCAAACGGCATGATCATTGTCATCATCGCGGCAGTAGCCGTAGCTGCGGTTGCCGCTGTCGTTGCCGTTATCGTGGTAACTAAGAAAAAGAAAGTATAATAGTTGAACAATAACAGTCGGGGATAACCCTTTATCAAAGGGTTATCCCCCGCCCCCTTCCTAAACCTTTTATGAATGGGGAAGAATAAACCGCAATTCCGTGCGCCGACCCGCTTTGATCGGCGCTTTTTTCTTTGCCCCAAGCGGCGCGCTCGATGCGGTAACCGATAAAGCTCCAACCCCGCTGTCATTCTTGAGCGAAGCGAAGAATCTGAGCGGGACCGCAAACTACGCTCATGCTTCGACACCTTTATAATAAATTTGATTTTCGCATAAGTGAAAATCTTCCTTACTTTTTCCTTCTTCCATATTGCTTCTTACTTTAATTCCTATGCTGTATATAGAAAAAACGGGGCTTTAAAAAGTCCCGTTTTTCGTTTCGTTCGTAATTTTCGTTTATTTGCTTCCCGTGGAGCCGAAGCCTCCCGCGCCTCTGACGGTATCCGAAAGCTCCTCTGCCTCCTCGTAGCTTACGGCAAGGAAGGGAGCGACCACGAGCTGTGCGATACGCTCGCCGTGCTCGACGGTCTGAGGCTTATCCGAATGGTTATGCAGAGCGACCATGACCTCTCCTCTGTAATCGGCGTCGACCACGCCGACCTTGTTTGCGGGGGCAAGTCCCTTTTTCGACGCAAGTCCGCTGCGTGCGTAGATCAGTCCCGCGTATCCCTCGGGGATCTCCATAGAAAGTCCCGTATGGACGAGCAGAGTTTCTGAGGGCATTATCGTCACGGGGGCGTCAAGAAGAGCGTAAAGATCCGCTCCTGCGGCGTATTCCGAGCCGTAGGTGGGAAGGGTGGCTCTCTCGTCTGTTTTCTTTACTCTTACCGTTGGTTTCATTTTCTTTCTCCTTCAAAGGTTACCGTATCTGCGGTCTCGTCCCACAGCACGGGAGTAAGCGGGTCTCCGCTTGCAAGGGTAGCTTTTATATCTATTATGCGCTGATTCGACGAGCCGCGAAAGCGAAGAGAAAGGTCGCGCTTATCTTCTTCGTATCTTCCGTCGACGAGATAATCGATATTCTCTAAAAGCTCTCGAGTATGGGGCGTTCTTGCTCTGCTTTCACCCGACGCAAGCTCGCTCTCATACACGAAGCCCGTGTAGCACCACACGCTCTTGTCGGGGTATCTTTTGCGGAAGCGTCTGATAACGGAGAGCACCTCCGCCTGATTCTCGGGCTCAAAGGGCTCGCCTCCGAGTATCGACAGACCGTCTATATAAGGCATACGGCAAGCGTCGAGAAGATCGTTTACCGTTTTCTCGTCAAGCGCGGCACCGTAGTCGAACGCCCACGCCTCGCGGTTGAAGCATTCACGGCATCCGTGGCGGCATCCCGACACGAACAGCGACACGCGTATTCCCGGGCCGTTTGCGACGTCGTTCCTTTTTATGGTTGCGTAATTCATTCGTTTGGGTATCAAAGGTGCAGAACGCGCGCCTTTATCTCCTTGGTCTTTCCTACGTTCCAGAAATTCTCGCCGAGATATCCGCAGGTACGGCGGGTGACGTTCATCTTGGCGTGGTCCTTGTTGTGGCACTGGGGGCATTCCCACTCGCCGTCGTCGTTTATGATGATCTCTCCGTCATAGCCGCAGACCTGGCAGTAGTCGGACTTTGTGTTGAATTCCCCGTATTGGACGTTTTCGTATATGAACTTGACTACCTCCTCGAGTGCCTTGAGATTGTGTCTCATGTTCGGTATCTCGCAATAGGAAATAGCACCTCCCGAGGATATCTTCTGATACTGCGCCTCGTACTCAAACTTGGAGAATGCGTCGATATCCTCACGCACGTCGATATGGTATGAATTGGTGTAATAGCCCTTGTCGGTGACGTCCTCTATCGTGCCGAAGTGCTCCTTGTCTATTCTTGCAAAGCGGTAGCAGAGCGACTCTGCGGGAGTACCGTAGAGAGCAAAGCCGATGTTCGTCTCTGCCTTCCATCTGTCGGTAGCCTCTCTCATGTGCTTCATGACCTTGAGTGCGAACTCGTGTCCCTCGGGATCGGTCTGGCTGACGCCCTTCATGAGCTTGGTCACCTCGTAAAGCCCTATATATCCGAGCGAAATGGAGGAATAACCGCCGTAGAGCAGATGCTCGATGCTCTCCCCCTTGCCAAGTCGTGCAAGCGCACCGTACTGCCAATGAACGGGGCTGACGTCGCTCGTGACCTTCTTGAGCGCCTCGTGACGGCACATCAGAGCCTCGAAGCAAAGCTCAAGGCGCTCGTCGAAGAGACGCCAGAACTTCTCCTCGTCCCCTCTCGCGACGATACCTATCTGCGGAAGATTGATCGAAACGACGCCCTGATTGAAGCGCCCCTCGAACTTATAGCATCCGTCCGCATCCTTCCAGGGCGCGAGGAAGGAACGGCATCCCATCGGGCTGAACACGTTGCCCTCGTAATGCTCGCGCATCTTCTTTGCCGAGATATAATCGGGGTAAAGCCTCTTTGCCGAGCACTTGACGGCAAGCTTGGTTATGTAGTCGTACTTTCCGCCCTTGAGACAGTTGCACTCGTCAAGCACGTACACGAGCTTGGGGAAAGCGGGGGTAACGTACACGCCGACGGCGTTCTTGATCCCCTCGTAGCGCTGGCGGAGTATCTCCTCGATGATGGTAGAATTTTCCTCAACGTACTCGTCCTTCTCGTCTATGTAGAGAAAAAGCGTAACGAAGGGAGACTGACCGTTGGTGGTCATAAGGGTGTTTATCTGATACTGTATCGTCTGCACGCCCGAGCGAAGCTCGTCGCGGGTGCGCTCCTCAACGAGCGAAGCGACCGTTTCCTCGGGAAGCTCGGGGTGGCTGCGCTTTATAGCATTGTAGAACTTTTCTCTTGAGCGGCGCAGATATTTACCGAGATGTCTGATATCCACCGACTGACCGCCGTACTGGCTGGAGGCGACCGCGGCGATTATCTGAGTAACGATGGTGCAGGCTACCTGAAAGCTCTTGGGGCTCTCGATAAGCTTGCCGTTCATTACCGTGCCGTTGTCGAGCATGTCTCCGATGTTGACAAGACAGCAGTTGAATATAGGCTGGAGAAAGTAATCCGCATCGTGAAAGTGCAGTATTCCCTCGTCATGTGCCTTCGATATCTTCTCGGGCAGAAGGATCCTTCTCGTCAGGTCCTTTGACACCTCTCCCGCGATAAGGTCGCGCTGAGTGGAGGCGATGACCGCGTTCTTGTTGGAATTCTCCTCCATTACGTCCTTGTTCGAATTCTGAATAAGCGAAAGGATCGAATCGTCGGTGGTGTTTGCCTTTCTGACAAGCGCCCTTGTGTATCTGTATATGATATAGGTCTTTGCAAGCTCGTGCTTGCCGTACATCATCAGGCGCTTCTCTATAATGTCCTGAATGTCCTCGACGAGCATTCTCGAGCGGTGCTTGCTCTCTATATGCTCGATGATCTCCTCTATCTGCTCCGAGGTCGCTCTCTCGGCGGGCTCCACCTCGGCGTTTGCCTTCTGAATAGCGGTGACTATCTTCGCTCTGTCGAAGAGCACAGAGCTGCCGTCTCTCTTTACTACCTGCATATTAGTCCTTTCTGTGTTTTCGTTTTTATAATGTGTGCAATAATGTTGCGGAAAATTGTTGAAAATGCACAAACGATTTCCGCGAAAACCGATCAATTGTAATTATACACTACCCGAAATAAAAAAACTGTTGCAATCGCAACAACGGCATGGTATAATTTTGTCAGGATAACAGACCTACGGTCAATATGTCGGAGGGGAGAGGTGAAAAATGGGATCGAGCGTGCTTTATGACGGCCTTGAGCGCAGAGAGATCGACGATGTCCTTTCATGCTTTGGCTCGTTTGCGAAAAAATACGAGCAGGGAGAGACTATAGCCACCTTTCCGTCGCGGGAGCTTGCAGACCGCACGATCGGGGTCATCCTGTCGGGGAATGCACTGCTCTCGCACTACGATTCGGACGGCGAGATGTACTACTCGCAGAGCTATGAGGGTGAGGGTGTGTTCGGGGCTATGTTCTTGTCCCTGAGCGCCGATGATTATTACGTAATAGAGGCAAAAACAAAATGCGAGGTCGCTTACACGGATTTTGAGAGGATAAGCGAGTTTTGCGAGAACGTCTGCTCGAACCACGTGCGCTTCTCGCGCAACGTATACAGACTTATCGTCGCTCAGTCAAAAAAGGATACCAAGCGCCTCAGCGTCCTTGCCAAGAAGACCCTGCGCGAGAAGCTGATGACCTATTTTTTGTCCTGCGCCGCAGAGTCGGGATCGGCGGAATTCAATATCAATATCACCCTGACCGAGCTTGCGGGTTATCTGTGCGTCGACAGAAGCGCCATGATGCGGGAGCTCTCAAGAATGAAGTCGGACGGGCTCATCGAATCAAAGGGACAGCGGATAAAGCTTCTTTTAAGATAAAACAAAAAACAGCACGGCAACAATACCGGGTCAGAGGTATTATTGCCGTGCTGTTTTTGCCGCACGGGAAATTGCATTAAGCGAAAGAGAACGACGATCAATCGGTCAACCGATGCACCCGGTTAAAAAGTGAACTCTGTACTCTATCCATTCTGTTCTTCCGTCGTCCGACATTATAACGTAGGTCAACTGAACGATATTGTTTTCTCTGAACGGATACTCAAACTCGACCGCGTATCTGTCTCCGTATTCCTCGCGGTATACGGTTGCTTCTTCATATCCTTCGATGACTTCATTTCGAGCATGGGCTATAATGTCAGCATCACCGTCGAGCTCCGCGGCTTCGGTGTTTTTGTAGTTTTCGTACTTATGTACGTATCTTGAAGCAGGCTTGGAAAAATGATCTGCCCAAAAGAAGGTATTAGTCTTTGTATTTGTAAGTATATTCGGACCTGCTTGGCATAAGCAGTCCTGAATCGCTTCCCTTGCCTCTTCGAAATCAGTAACCTCGTAATAATAGTTCTTCCATATCAAATACACTTTTTCTGTTTTTCTGTCGTATTCGATGAGAAAATCTTTCTCGGGTACGGATTTATCAAATTTATTTCCGCTGTGTACGAAGATCAACTCACCGCAAAGCTCCTCAGGCTCTTCGGATATACGGTAGTTTGCATTTTTCAGTGCTTTTTGAAGCCTTGATGAATCATATCTCATCGAGAAACTCGTCTTCATGTCTCCTCCGACAGTTTCTCCTCCGATCACCTCTACGCTTGCAAGCCGCAAAGAAAAATATTCCCCCTCGGTATAAAACAGAAAACCGTATCTTTCATATACCGTATAGCAAATACCAACTACTGCTGCTCCGAGCAAAAGCAGGATCGACAATATCACGATCAGTATTTTGAATATCCTTTTCATGTGCAGGATCATCACCTCCGTTTTGCTATGTCTCGACTATGACGTATAATACGGGCTGTTCGAAACCTTCGATATTCTCTGAGATATACAATTCATTGAGGTAAGTGTGAAAATTAACTGTAATGCTGTCCGAATCTTCATCACAAGACAAGCATATACAGAAATATCTACCTTCAAAACGGAGTAGCTTTTGGGTGACAGAGCTTAATATGTATTCTACTGTTTGGCTAAAAGAACCGAAGCTTTCTATTGAAACGAAATATAATTCATTACAAAACCACTCATAGCTGATCTCATTTGGAAGTTTTTCAATGTAGTCCGTATAACCATCGTGAACAACGAGAGCACCTTCTTCGTGGGTTGCTTTGAAGAAGATTTCGACTTCTTTGTTAACTGAAGATTTCATGCGTAACGTTTGAATCCAAGAAGCTTTTTTTGATGACGAAATCTTTTTTTGCATATGTGTGTTTGTCACGGAACGTTTAATCATATTATCGGTCATAGTGTTTCTTCTTTATATATTGTACTCGGCTCCCCTCGGCTATTGCGTTAGGATCGTGAATTGAACTTAGAGTGCGAGGTTCACGCGACGGACTCGGCTGAGTTTACCGTAACGTCTTGTATAGCTCCTGCTCCGTTATTATAGTAGCATATTTCTACGGTTGGGTCAATACGTATTGGATATTTGGTCTTTTCGTCCGACGGATATTCCCGTTGATCTGACGATTGCTTTTTTATACTTTCTCATTTTTGCGGTATTTTTATCCCTCTACCAATTTATAAAGTAAAAGCACGTTATATTTTATACGAAGTACGGATTTGTTTACAATTCGTTTACAAAAGACGCCAAAAAACACACCCAAAAAGCGTTCTTTGCATCTCGGGTGGTGCGGTTATTGCTTGGATAAAGACATAAAAGGGTTCTGCTTATGCAATGCAAAAGCAGAACCCTTTTTGTTTTCATAATTACCCGCCGTGCCGTGTAATGCAAGTATGATAAACCCTGCTTGCGCAGGATGGTGCCCTCTCTCGTACTTTGTGCTTCCAACGTCCCTTACGTGCGCATGCGCACATAAGGGGAGGCCTGCATTCCCATAAGAGAAGTCCGGGCTCCCTTTTTTATCTTGTGGGTTTTAAACTCACATTATCACGTACAAAGCAGGATGATCTCGGCTTTGCCGGGATCAGATAGGATCGTTTCACAGAAACGGTCGTATCATAGCGCTTCACACAATGAAGCTCACTTCTGAACCGTAAACCGACTGTAAGCTCGTAAAACAAGCTTGCAGACTGTGACAGTCCGGCGGGCTGACCTACAGCTTGATATTGCTGTTTGTGTCAGGCGAAGTCAGAAGACCGCTCTGCGATCTTCTGATCTTATTATATGCAGAGGTGCAGAGAATTATTCCGCATCTCCCGCATCGTAGTCGACCTCGTCGAAAAGCTCATCCTCAAAGAAGTCCGCAACACGGTCGAACTCGTCATCATCCTCGATCGTGATGAGAATATCCTCGCCGTTCTCGTCCTTTGTCAGCTTGAGAATAACATATTCCTCGCTTTCCTCGGTGGGAATGAGCGCATAGTATGTATTCTCGTTCATCTCTACAGAACCGATAAGCTCGAACTGGCTCTCGTTGCCTTCCTCGTCGGTAAGGGTGTAAAACTCACCTTCCATGATCTCTTCTGCCATTTTTGTATCCTCCGTTAAATGTTTTATTTTCGTTTATATTGTACCAAGTACACGTGCGTATGTCAATGATTTTCGGTCGGTTATTTTCGACACATCAAAGATCGAGTATGTCTGCGAGAATGGTGTTTGACACGTACATTCCTTCCGCTGAGAAGCGGCACTTCTTTTCCGTGTTGATAATGAAGCCCGCGTCTGCATACTCACGGATGCGCTCTCCGTACTTCTCGTCGAAATTGATGCCGAACTTGCGCTCGTAGTTTGCCTTGACCACGCCTCTTGCGGTCCTCAGTCCGAGCATAACGTACTCTACCTCGAGAGCCTCGGGGGTGATGTGCTCTATCGAGCTTGCAACTATCGTATCCTCGAAGTGCCCCTCCTCTTCGTCTCCGCAGATATAGGAAATATATCTGTCGGTGTCGGTGATCTTTGCGTATCTCACACCGTCATAGAAGGAATGCGCCGCTACGCCGACGCCGATATACTCGCGGCATCTCCAGTATTTCATGTTGTGCTTTGATTCGTATCCCTCACGTGCAAAGTTGGATATCTCGTAATGGGTGTAGCCGTGCTCCTTGAGATAGCTTCTGCCCTGTCTGAACATCGAATATTCCTCGTCCTCCGACGGGAGCACGAGCTCTGTGCGGTGTACAGAGAAGGGAGTGCCGTCCTCAATTCTCAGCCCGTACATCGAAATATGCTCGGGACCCAGATCGCATACGACCTCGAGCGTCTGCAAGAAGCTCTCGTTTGTCTGCTCGGGAATTCCGTACATTACGTCGATGTTGATGTTGGTAAAGCCTGCCTTGCGGGCGATCTTATAGCAGTTGACAAAATCCTTGAGATCGTGCACTCTCGAAAGCGCCTCGAGCTCGTTGTCATGTGCGGACTGCATGCCTATGCTCAGGCGGTTGATGCCGCAATCGAGCAGTGTCTTTGCTTTTGCACGGTCGAGTGTTGCGGGGTTAACCTCAAAGGTGAATTCCGCATCCTCCGTGACCTGAAAGGATTCATATATCGTGTCGGTGAGATATTCGATGTCCTTTCTCGGAAGCAGAGAAGGAGTACCTCCGCCGAAGTATACGCTGTCTACGATCACGTTATCGGCTGCGATGCTTTTGCCTGTGTGTATTATATCGCGGGCAAGCGCATCAACGTAAGCCTGCATTTGCATCTTGTCCTTGGCTTGCGCCGAGCAAAAGTCGCAGTATGCACATTTGTGAATGCAGAAGGGAATGTGTACATAAAGACCGATCCTCTTGTAATTATCCATTTCTTTTCTCCTGTTTTGCGCTGTTATTGTCGTAAAGTGCGTCTTATTTGTCGTCGTCGAGCTTGAGCACCGCCATGAATGCCTCGGGGCTGACCTCGACCGAGCCGAGCTTACGCATCTTCTTTTTACCTTCTTTCTGCTTCTCGAGCAGCTTTTTCTTTCTCGTGATGTCTCCGCCGTAGCACTTGGCAAGCACGTCCTTGCGCAGTGCCTTTACCGTCTCTCTCGCTATGACCTTGGAGCCTATCGCCGCCTGTATCGGTATCTCGAAGAGCTGGCGCGGAATGTTGTCCTTCAGCTTTTCCGCGATCCTTCTCGCTCTCGGGTACGCCTTCTCCTCGTGAACTATGAAGGAAAGCGCGTCGACGCATTCGCCGTTAAGCAGAAAGTCGAGCTTGACGAGCTTTGAGGGCTTGTATTGTGCAAACTCGTAGTCAAGAGACGCGTAACCTCTCGAGCGGGACTTGAGCGCGTCGAAAAAGTCGTAGACTATCTCGTTTAAGGGAAGTATATACCTCAGCTCCACGCGCGTCGTGTCGATGTACTTCATATCTATCGATTCGCCGCGTCTGTCCTGACACAGATCCATAAGTCCTCCCACGTACTCGACGGGGGTGATTATGCTCGCCTTTACCACGGGCTCGCGCGCAACGTCGATCTCGTCGGGCGAGGGGAAGTTTGAGGGGTTGTCTATCATGACGGTCTCGCCGTCACGCTTCAATATCTCGTAGATAACGCTGGGGGCTGTGGTGATAAGGTCGAGATTGAACTCACGCTCGAGCCTCTCCTCGATTATCTCCATGTGCAAAAGCCCCAAAAAACCGCATCTGAAGCCAAATCCGAGTGCTATCGAGGTCTCGGGCTCATAGACGAGCGCCGCATCGTTTAGCTGAAGCTTCTCGAGCGCATCGCGCAGATCTCCGTAACGCGCGCCGTCAGCAGGATATATTCCCGCGTACACCATCGGCTGAACGCTCTTAAAGCCGGGCAGAGGCTCCTCCGCCCCGCCCTCGGCGTGGGTTACCGTATCACCTACGCGGGTGTCGGATACGTTCTTTATCGAGGCGGTGATATAACCGACCTCGCCCGCGGAGAGCGAGCCGCATTTCTTAAGCCCGAACGCTTCCATCGTTCCGACGTCTATGACCTCGAACTCTACGCCCGTGCTCATCATCTTTATTCTGTCGCCTTCACGGAGCGTTCCGTCAACTACTCTGATATTGACAACTACTCCGAGGTAGTTATCGTAATACGAATCGAATATCAGACACTTCAAGGGAGCGTCGGGATCTCCCGTAGGTGCGGGGATCTCGCGCACTATCGCCTCGAGCACGTCCTCGACGTTCAGTCCCGTCTTTGCAGAAACGGCGGGGCAGTCCTCTGCGGGAATTCCCACGACGTCCTCTATTTCGGTACGCACGCGCGCAACGTCCGCACTCGGAAGGTCGATCTTGTTTATAACGGGTACTATCTCAAGATCCGAATCAAGGGCAAGGTATGCGTTTGCGAGCGTCTGCGCCTCGATTCCCTGCGTTGCGTCAACGACAAGAAGCGCACCCTCGCATGCGTTGAGCGATCTCGAGACCTCGTAGTTGAAGTCTACGTGCCCGGGGGTGTCGATAAGGTTAAGAGTGTAGGTCTGTCCGTCCTTTGCCTCGTATTCTACCTTTACGGCACGCGCCTTGATGGTGATTCCTCTCTCACGCTCGAGGTCCATGTTGTCGAGCAGCTGCTCCTCCATGTCACGCACGGCGACCGCTCTCGTCTTCTCAAGCAGCCTGTCCGCGAGCGTGCTCTTGCCGTGGTCTATATGTGCAATTATAGAAAAATTTCTGATAAGCTCCTGTTTTGCCACTTTCAAAACCTCTGTGTATAGTTTTACATTTTATTATAACACGGATTTTATACTTTGTAAAGATGGGAAGGGCGGATTTTCTGTGGAAAATGAGAGCGAAAAATAAAACGTCCCCCCCGTAAGCGGAGGGACAAATTGCCGGTGCACGCGGTCGCATGCGGTTTTATATTGATAATGACAAAGGTAAAAGAGCCGTGTGCACGGCTCTTTTATCGTTTATCGCTTCTGCCGACAAGGTAATCGAGTGTCACTCCGTACAGGTCGGCTATTCTTATAAGTATCTCGAGCTTCGGTTCTCTGGTCATAAGCTCGTAGTTTTGATATGCCTTTTCTGTTACGTCGCAATATACGGCAACCTGCCGCCGGGTATAGCCTCTTTCTTTTCTCAGCGCTCTTAGTCTCTCGGACAATATCTCTCTAATTCAAATCACCTACAAATGTTCTTGACAAAAAGAGTATACCGTTTCATAATTGAACATATACCAACGTTTGTTGGTGATTGGAGTACGAAAGGATAACTATGGCTGAGTTTTGTATAAGTGCTTCTGTGATTTTTGGGGCGAAGCTCCAAATCGAAAAAAGCTTATCTTCTCTGACGATCCCGATCTGTGCGAGGGATGCGGTCAATACGAAAAAACAGTTATTGCTTACAAGCGTGACTATTACGCCTACAAATATCGGCATCTTATCATAGCGGCAAAGAGCTTTGCGGTAATAATACTATTGCCGTTCATCCTGATCACACTTTTGGTTATTAGCGCGGATAAGTGGTAATTTATTCAAAAGAACGGGCGCGCGCAGGGTGATGTGGTGCGCTCCGTCAAGAATGACAGCGGGGGGTGAGTCTTCTTCCGATCACCGCTACGAGCGCACCGCGCGAGCTTGGGGCAAAGAAAAAGCACCCCATAAGCATGAAGTGCATAAAGGTTTTTGAAAAGGGGTACGGGGAGAAACTTTTTGTAAAAGTTTCTCCCCGCCTTTAACTATTCATTCTATTCTATCCTATCCTCTTGCCTTGAGCCAGATCAGAAGCACCTGAATATCCGCGGGGCTGACACCGCTGATACGGGAAGCCTGACCGATATTGAGCGGCTTGAATTTTGAGAGCTTCTGGGCGGCTTCGATACGAAGCCCCTTAATTTGTGTGTAATCGAGCTCGGGCGGAAGCTTCTTTTCCTCTAACTTACGCGCTCGGGCGACCTCATCGAGCTGCTTTTTGATATAACCCTCGTACTTGACGTTTATCTGCGCTGAGAGCAGAATAACGGGATCAAGCGCGGGGCGTTTTTTGTCTATCGGAGCGAGTTTGTCCATGTCGAGCTCGGGACGGCGTAGAAGCTCGGATAGCTTGACACCGCTTTTGATAGGTGTGCTTGCGTGCGCCTCGAGCAGAGCGTTTACCTCCCCGCTCGGAGGAATAACGGTGGAAGCGAGCCTTTCCTCTTCTGCCTTGATTTTCGCTTGGCGGTCGAGAAAGCGTGCATATTTATCTTCACTCACAAGTCCTACCCTGTAGCCGATCGGAGTGAGGCGCTCCTCTGCGTTGTCCTGGCGGAGAAGAAGCCTGTATTCGGAACGGCTGGTCATGATGCGGTATGGCTCGTTTGTGCCCTTCGTCACGAGATCGTCGATCAGCGTGCCAATGTATGAGGATGAACGCTCAAGTATCATCGGCTCTCTGCCCTCTAACTTGAGCGAAGCATTGATGCCCGCAACAAGCCCCTGACAAGCCGCCTCCTCGTAGCCCGAGGTCCCGTTGAACTGACCCGCTCCGTAGAGTC
>JAZMZS010000006.1:0-17861 GCA_045586105.1 Eubacteriales bacterium
TGATAAGCAGACACTCTCGAACGAAATATCATCCTTCTATACTCCGGTCAGCATTGAGGATAAGATCAAGGATAAGCGGGGTGCAAGAAAGAAAAGATCAAAGAAAAATACCGACACCGTCTCCTGACACGATTTTTTTGAGAAAACTGAATTTATGAAAGGACAGCGGAATCACGCTTACTTAAAATGAGCATATTAAAAAGAAACAGATCGTCAGACCCGAACGATCCGAATAAAAAAACAACCAAAAGAAATGAGCTGATACCGAAGCTGTGCTGCTTGTTCTGTGCTATCGGTCTGTGGCTTCTCGTTTCGGGACAGAACCCCGATATACAGCATGAGATGACGTATTACGCAGTTCCCGTTATGATAGAGAATGCCAATGTCCTCTCCGAAAACAGCGGTCTCTCGATAATCAGCGGATATGATTATAATATCAATATTACGGTGAGAGGAAACAGAGCGAAGCTATCGGGCTACACGAGCGAGGATATTGTTGCGAGTGCGGATGTCAGCGGTATATCGGCTGCGGGAGATCACGATCTTGATGTTGTTGTTTCCTTTCCTCCGAGCTCGGGCTTTACGGTGGTCAGTCAGTCTCTTGACACCATCAAGGTCAGCGTGGATAAGCTCACCTCGGTTGAGTTCAACGTTGCTGTGAATATCTCCAATGCGCAGTATGACATGGATGCCTATGCTCTCGGCTCTCCCACGGTATCTCCTAACAAGGTCACCGTCAGAGGACCTGAGAAGGTACTTTCGTCGATCTCGAGCGCTTGTGTCAATCTTGATCTCGGAAGGATCAGCTCCAACATCGGATTCAACAACCGTATCGTTCTCATTGACTCGAACAACGAGGAGATCGACTCTCCGTACATCAGCCTGAGTAACCAATACGCAGAAGGAACGGTACCATTTATCGGAATCGAGGAAGCCAGCAAGATCGTGGAAAAATCCGTACCTCTTGTCTGCTCCTTCAAAAACGGTTTTTACGATAATTCAAATTGTACTGTCGGCATCGAGCCCCAGTTTGTGACCATAAGTGGAAGTGAAAAGGATCTGAGCAAGATCGAATCGATCGATATCTATACCATCGACGAAACGCGCATGACCGGCAGTACTGTTTTCGCAGTGTCAATAGATCCGCCGGAGGGAACATCTTTTGTCGATTCGAAGAGAAGTGCCGTAGTTACCGTTATACTCTCCGACAGCATTGCGAGCGAGACCTTTACTGTTGAGCAGGTCACCCCCGTTAAGCTTGCCGAAGACCTCAGCATCTCGATCGAGGGCGGGTGCAGCATCACCATGCGTGGAGATGCCGCATCTCTTGCTGAGATAAAGGGAGCGTTCGACAAAGCGAACGATCCCGAGGATGATAAGGAAAATGATGAGGCGCAGATCCCGTTTGCTGTCAATGTGGACATGTCGCTTATCACCGAAAAGGGAACATACAAGCTTCCTGTGTACGTGGAATTTCCCGCGCCCGGCTACAAAAATGTATGGTGTGATCATGCAGAGGTAATTGTCGAGGTCAAATAGTGCCCGATACCTCCCGTACGGGCATATTCAAGGATGCTTTGCGATTGGATGAATATGAGTAACATCAAAATATTGATCAAAGATATATGTGCCTCCCCGTATATCGGGGAGGACGATATTTTTGTCCTTGCGGACAAAAAGCTGAAGCAGTGTTGCGGCTCTCTTAAGCCTGCTTTGTATAAAATATATAAACGATCCGTCGATGCGAGAAAGAAAAACGATATAAAGCTTGTTTATACAGTTCTTGCAGAGTGCGCGGATGCTTTCGTGCCTGAGGATAGACTGAAAAAATACGGCATGTCTGTCCTTGACGAAAAGGATATCGATATAACTGTCGGCACTGAGCAGATGAACGGACGTCCCGTTGTCGTGGGATTTGGTCCTGCGGGGATGTTTTGCGCCATGCTTCTCGCCGAAAACGGATACAGGCCTATCGTCATTGAGCGCGGAGACGATGTTGATACAAGAGTACAGGCAAAGAGCCGCTTTTATAAAACACATCAGCTCGATACCGAATCCAACATACAGTTCGGAGCGGGGGGTGCCGGTACATTCTCGGACGGAAAGCTTGTAACTAGGATCAACGACCCCATGTGCTCGTACGTTTTACGCAGGATGCACGAGCTTGGTGCCCCGAGCGAGATACTGACCAGAGCCAAGCCTCACGTTGGGACGGATAATCTGGTTGATGTAGTCAAAAATGCAGATCGAAGGATAAGAGAGCTTGGCGGCGAGATAATCTACAGATGCCGTCTGGATGGGATCGATTTTGACTCGCGCGGGAACGTCCGGCAGATAACCGTCAATTCGAACAAAAGGATCAGCTGCGGCGCACTGTGCCTTTGTATAGGACACAGCGCCCGCGATACCTATGCAATGCTGATGAAAAATGGTATAAATATCATACCCAAGCCGTTTTCTGTCGGAGTAAGGATAGAGCATCTGCGCTCGGATATTGACAGAGCCATGTACGGTGATGAGCGTCTCGCGCATATACTCGGTCCCGCTGAGTATAATCTGTCGCATGATACAAAGACACGCGGAGTATATACCTTTTGCATGTGCCCGGGAGGAGAGGTCGTCGCGGCTGCATCTGAGGAAAACGGTGTGGTGGTCAACGGAATGTCAAACTATAAGAGAGACGGGATAAACTCTAACTGTGCAGTCGCCGTTTCGGTGTTCGGTTCTGATTACGGCGCAACAGTTGAGGGCGCGATCAGCTTTCAGCGGACTCTTGAGAGAGCGGCATTTTCTGCGGGAGGAGGAGAATATTGCGCTCCCGTAACCACCCTTGGAGACTTTTTTGACAAACGGAGCGGAACCGCCCCCTCCAGGATCAAGCCTACCTATATGAACGGCGAAAATTACCGCCTCTGTGATTTTTCCTCTTTTTGCCCGGATTTTATATACAACTCACTGAGAGGCGGAATTGCTGCCTTTGATAAAAAGATAAACGGATTTGCATCCCCCGATGCGGTCTTGTCTGCTTTTGAAACAAGAACAAGCGCGCCTGTACGAATTATTCGCACTGAGGCGAGAAATGCAGAGGGACATGACAATCTTTATCCCTGCGGAGAAGGAGCAGGGTATGCGGGAGGAATAACCAGCGCCGCTGTAGACGGTATAAAGACGGCGGTCGAGATCATAAGCAGATACTCTCCCTGCACCTATGAATTCGTATAATATAAAGGAGCTCGGGTAATTCCCGAATTTACTGAAATGAGCTATAAACTGAAAGAAAAGAAATCCAAGACATGGAAGGTCAGAGACGGTGTGTACGAGCTGACCCCGGAATATGCGGAGATAAGCGCTTCTCTCGGTATTTCCGATTCCATGGCGAAGCTGTTGTTTTCACGCGGCAGAAGGACCCCTGCGGAGGCAAGAAGCTTTCTGCGGATGGAGGAGACTATGCTTCATGATCCGTTCCGCATGAAGGATATGGACCGTGCCGTAGACATCATTCGTGCAATGATCGCAGAGGGAAAGAAGATCTGCATCTACGGTGATTATGACGTTGACGGAGTTACGAGCGTCAGCATGCTTTATCTTTATCTTGAGAGCAAGGGCGCATGTGTAACTTACTATATCCCCGACCGTATCGGAGAGGGGTACGGCATGTCTTCCGCAGCTATTGAAAGAATGGCTGAGGACGGCATTGGACTTATTATTACGGTCGATACGGGTATTACGGCAAATGATGAGATACAGCATGCACTTGATCTCGGAATACAGGTCATAGTTACCGATCATCACGAATGTCACGGCTCTCTGCCTTGTGCTATGGCTGTTGTAAACCCCAAGAGAACGGATGATGATTATCCCTTCAAGAATCTTGCAGGAGTAGGCGTTGTATTCAAGCTTTTGTGCGCATATGAATATATCGATACAGGCTCATCCGATAAGCTCAATGCGGTAAAAAAGATCTGCTCGGAGTATGCGGACCTTGTGGCGCTCGGTACTATTGCCGATGTTATGCCCGTTCTTGATGAAAACCGTCTGATCGTTTCCTACGGTCTTCGGATGATAGAAAAAAATGCCCGTCTCGGTCTTTCGGCTCTTATCGATGCATCTACCCAGAAGACGGAAAGCTTCGCGCCTGTAAAGAAAGCACCGAGAAGACCGAGGATCACATCCGGCTTTATCGGTTATACGATAGCGCCGAGGATAAATGCCGCAGGAAGGATCACAAACGCTTCTATCGCGGTGGAATTGTTTTTGACAAAGGATCCGGAGAAAGCAGAGGAGCTCTCTGCTCAGCTGTGCGAGATCAACCGATTCAGGCAGTCTGAGGAGAATAAGATAGCCGAGCAGGCTTATGAAAAGATCGAGGCGGAGCACGACTTTGAGAACAATCCCGTGATCGTTCTCGAGGATAATACGTGGCATCACGGAGTTATAGGGATCGTTGCATCAAGGATAACAGAAAAGTACGGTCTTTCCTCTATTCTTATTTCCTTCGACGGGCAGACCTCGGGAGAGGGCTCGTCTATCGATATCGGAAAGGGCTCGGGCAGAAGCATCAAGGGGTTGAATCTTGTTGATGCGTTGGTCCATTCAAAGGATCTGCTTGTAAAATTCGGCGGGCATGAGCTTGCGGCCGGACTGTCGATCTACAGGGGCAATATAGATGAATTCAGAGATACTATAAACGAATATGCGAGAGGCGTCATAAATTCCTCGACGGCATCTCTCAGCGCGGTTGAATACGACTTTGAGATAGACGAAACTTCGATCAATATGCAGTTCGCCGAGGAGATAAGATATCTTGAGCCATATGGAATATCAAATCCTATTCCTGCGTTTCTGATGCGGGACTGCCTTGTGTGCGATATCGTTCCTATCAGCGGAGGCAAGCATACAAAGCTCGTTCTCAAGCGCGGTGACGGCTGCTTTGTCGCTATGTGCTTTTCACGCTCGCAGGCAGAGCTCGGAATCTACACTATGGATAGGGTCGATATCGTTTTCAATATCGATATCAATGAGTATAACGGAAACCGTACCGTTCAGATGATAGTGAAGGATCTTCACATTTCGGATAAGTATGCGAGCATGCTCGAGGAGGAGAAGCTCCGCTTCGATACGATCATGGCCGGAGCGCCGATATCGGACGGCGACAGCATTATCCCCGCGAGAGACGATTTTGTAGCATTCTTTAATCTCATCAGACGAGACATCAGATTCGGAAATGATACCTTCAGTCTGAGGGCATTGATGTCCAAGCTTGAGCAGAGCGAGCATCCGATAGGATATATCAAGCTGAAATTCCTGCTTATGGTCATGCGCGAGCTGAATATTCTCGGAATTGATGAGATCGAAAACGAGTTTTACAGGTTCAAGCTTACCAACAGCGGAAAGACCGATCTTGACAGATCCAATATCCTGAGAAAACTCAGATCACAGCAGAGAAGGGGAATGTAATCATTTACAGATAAATGATTATTACCGGAGAAGTATATGTCAGATTTTAATCACACACCATCCGTACCCGGGGACAGCGATCCTGCCGGGGCGCAGGATATAGCTAAGCTTGGGGAGGATACGGCAGGCTTTTTTCAGAACACCGTTTCCGAGTATAAGGGAATAGAGCCCTTGATCTCCAAGCTTGAGAAAAAAGCAAAATATTACAATATCGACAAGATCAGAGACGCTTTTGAGTATGCCGCAGAGCTTCATTGCGGTCAGTTCAGACAAAGCGGAGAGCCGTATGTTTCTCATCCCGTGGCTGTTGCGGAGATAGTGGCAGACCTTGATCTTGATACTGATTCTATCTGCGCCGCTCTTTTGCATGATACGGTCGAGGACTGCGGAACAAAGACGGATCTTGAGACAATTGCAAAGCGCTTCGGACAGAATGTCGCGGTACTTGTTGACGGCTTGACCAAGATCGTTCATATGGAGATAGCTGACAAAGAGGAGGCTCATATCGAGAACATCAGAAAAATGCTTCTCGCTATGTCCAAGGATATCAGGGTCATCTTTGTCAAGCTTTGCGACCGCTTGCATAACATGCGTACCCTTGCCGCAAAGAGAGAGGAAAAGCGTCGCTCTATAGCGCTTGAAACAATGTATGTCTATGCTCCTCTTGCGCACCGTCTCGGAATGCAGAAGATCAAGCAGGAGCTGGAGAATATTTCTCTCGCTTACCTCGATCCCATAGGATGCGACGAGGTTCGCCGCTCGGTGTCCGAGAAGTACGGACAGAGCAGTAATGTTCTCGATAACGCCAAAAAGCGGATCGAGGAGAAGCTTGAGGAGAATGATATACATTTCAGGATCGAGGGCAGAATAAAGTCTGTCTACAGCCTCTACAGGAAAATGTATAATCAGTCAAAATCCTTCGATCAGATATACGATTTTTATGCGCTGAGAATTATCGTTGATACCGAACTTGAGTGTTATACGACCCTTGGTATCATCCATGAAATGTTCAAGAGTATTCCCGGCAGATTCAAGGATTATATCTCTACGCCAAAGCCGAACCTGTACAGATCTCTTCACACCACCGTTATAGGACGTGACGGTGTTCCTTTTGAGGTGCAGATACGTACCCGTGAGATGCACGAGATAGCAGAGTACGGAATTGCGGCTCACTGGAAGTACAAGTCCGGAGAAAAATCGAACGCTGACATGGACAAGAGGCTCGCTTGGGTATCACAGCTTCTCGAGACAGAGGGAGACACAAACGATCCCGACGAGTTTATGCATGCGTTCAAGACCGACATCTTCAATGACGAGACCTTCGTTTTTACACCCAAGGGAGACGTTATCGCGCTTCCGTACGGATCTACAGTTATAGACTTCGCATACGAGATACACACTGCGGTAGGCAACAAAATGGTAGGCGCTAAGATAAACGGAATGATCGTCCCAATAGACAGAGTTCCGTCTAATGGCGAGATCGTCGAGATAATTACCTCCTCGGCATCAAAGGGACCGAGCAGAGACTGGCTCAAGATCGTAAAGACCAGCGGTGCAAGAACCAAGATCAGATCATGGTTCAAGCGTGAAAAACGCGATGAAAACATACTTATGGGCAAGTCCGAGATAGACAGAGAGCTTAGAAAGTACGGTAAAGCGTTTACAGAGTCCCAGCGTAACGAGGTCGTTGAGAATGTTGCCAAAAGGATCGGAATTCAGGACAAGGACGACTTTTACAATTCCATCGGATATGGCGGACTCTCGATGTCAAAGATCGCAAACAAGCTCAAGGATGAGTTTGAAAAGCTGATCACGGTCGAGACCAAGCTCGAATATGACGAATCAAGCATAAAGACACACCTTCCTAAGAATATTACAAAGAATTCGGGCATCGTGGTCGACGGAGAACGCGGTTGTGCCGTTAAATTCGCAAAATGCTGCAACCCTCTTCCCGGTGATGATATAATCGGCTTTATTACCAGAGGCTTTGGTGTTTCAATACACAAGAGGGATTGTCCGAATGCAATAGCCGGCACCTCCTCCGAGGAGTCGAGAAGCAGATGGGTCGAGGCGCATTGGGAGCATGATTTCGTCGGCTCAAATGATAGCAGCGTATACGAGGCTCTGATACAGATCTATGCTGAGGACAGGTTTTCTCTGCTTGCTGACACCTCTGTTGCCTTAGCGGATATGCATGTGTCAATAATGCAGGTCAATTCGCAAAAACGCCCTAACGGCCATGTTGTGCTTAATTACACGGTAGCATGTAAGAATATAGCGCACTACAGAGCCATAGTATCAAGACTGAAGCAGATAAAGAGCGTTATCTCGGTAACGCGCGGCTTCTCATGACAGACATTAACTACGGAGTAAAAAATGAAAGCAGTAATTCAAAGAGTAAATCATGCATGCGTGAAGATCGACGGGGAGACGGTCTCCTCTATCGGATGCGGTTTTTTGATCTTTTTGGGTGTTGGCGGCGGAGACGATGAGTCGGATGCTCAGATCCTTGCTAACAAGATTTCAAAGCTGAGGATATTTACCGATGAAAACGACAAGATGAACAGGTCGATTGCCGATGTAGGCGGAAGTGTGCTGGTTATATCGAATTTCACCCTGTATGCCAACTGTACACACGGCAACAGACCGGATTTCTTTGACAGCGCAAGACCCGATGTTGCCGAGCCTCTGTATGAGAAATTCGTTGAGCTGATAAAAAACATCGGTATTGAATGCGTTACGGGCAGATTTGGGGCGGATATGAAGGTCTCGCTTGAAAACGACGGACCTGTAACGATAATTATTGACAGCAGTATGCTGAAAAACAAGAACCATGGGTGATTGATATGAAGATCAGAGTTAGCGGAAACGTAAACGAGTATTACGTGCAGACCCTCAGCATGCTGTTCTTCCCGGGCGCAAAATTCTCTGATAAGGATGCCGCAGAAGGCGCGCCCCATCTTTATGTTGACGTACAAGATGATGAAAACGGAGTAAGATGCACTGCAGAGATGTCTGACGGTGTAAAGCTTGCCCGCGGAGCACACGAGTGCGGCTGGATGGAAGGAGAGACCAGACAGCGTGTTATCAAGATCGCTGTCGGAAAGGCGGTATTTGAGGCGGGAAAGGAGCTTTTTAAGCTGACGCCGCCCTGGGGCATTCTGATAGGCGTGCGTCCTACTAAGGTCCCTATGGGATATCTGTTGCAGGGAAAGGGTATCAGAGAAACTCAGGGAATACTCAAAAACGAGTATTTTCTCAATGCAAAAAAAGCACAGCTCGTAACCAGCATAGCTTCGTATGAGATGAAGCTTACAAAGAAAATGACGGATAAGTATTGCAGTGTATATGTGTCAATTCCGTTTTGCCCGTCAAGGTGTGCATATTGCTCCTTTGTTTCCTATACATCAAAGCGCCTTCTTTCCTTGCTTGACGAATATCTGGTTGAGCTAAAAAAAGAAATAATTCAGATATTCACCCTCATAAAGGAAAAGGGATACAAGGTCGCCACGGTCTACATCGGAGGCGGAACGCCCACCATACTGAATGAGCTGCAGCTCGCAGACCTGCTTGGTCATATCAGTGCCAATACCGACGTGACAGAGCTTATGGAGTTTACCCTCGAGGCGGGACGTCCCGACACTATCACCGCACAAAAGCTTGCAGTGGCAAAGGAATTTGGCGTGACCAGGATCAGCGTAAATCCGCAGAGCCTTAGCGATGCGGTGCTTGAGACTATCGGCAGAAAGCACAACGTAGCACAGTTCTTTGAGGCTTATGATATAGCGAGAGCCTCGGGAATCAAGGATATAAACATCGATCTTATCGCAGGACTTCCGTCGGATAATTTTATTCGCTTTTCCAGGACTGTCGACAAGGTGTGTGAGCTTTCTCCGGAGAATATAACGATACATACCTTCTCCGTGAAGAAATCAAGCGATATTCTCAGGCAGGGAAATGACGTATATTCACTCGGAACAGGTGTTGCAGCCAAGTGCATCGATTATTCTCAGGTAAAGATGAGAAATTCCGGATATAAGCCATACTATATGTACAGGCAGAAGAATACTGTTGAAAACCTCGAGAATGTAGGGTATGCAAAGGAAGGACACGAGGGACTTTATAACATCTTTATGATGGAAGAGTACCATACGATATTCGCAGCAGGCGCGGGTGCTGTTACCAAGCTTGTGGATTATAACCATCCGATAAACGGAGGCTGCAGGATAAAGAGAATATTCAATCCCAAATATCCGTATGAATACTTAAGGGGAGCAGGAGACCTGGAGAAAAAATACAGAAGTATATCAAAAGAGCACGATGAGTTTTTTTCTGTGGTAACTGAGGAGTAGTATTATGTCAGAGGTTTCTGTAAATTCAAAATCAAATAAGATATTGGGCGGTGTCGTGATACTGACAGTAGCCAATATAATAGTAAAAATCATAGGATTTGCCTATAAGATCCCTCTTCTGAGCATTCTCGGAGAAAACGGAATGGCATACTATAATTCCGCGTATCAGATATATACGTGGTTTTATACCCTTTCCACGGCAGGTCTTCCGCTTGCTGTAGCAAAGCTCGTTGCGTGGGCTCGTGCTGAGGGAAGGCTAAAGCAAAGTGCGGCGACACTGAGGATAGCAATGACCATATTCGGCATTGTCGGTGTTGCGGGATCAGGTGCAATGCTTGCTTTTGCACGTCCGTTATGCGCACTGCAGAATAATCCCGATGCTTATATGAGCATTATGATGCTTGCTCCCACGCTCTTTTTCATATGTCTGACAAGTGCATACAGAGGATATTTTCAGGGATATGAAAAAATGATGCCCACGGCGATCTCTGAGGTGATCGAGGCGGGATCCAAGCTCGCGCTCGGAATTGCTCTTGCGCTTTACGCCCAGAGCAACGGTCTTTCTCTTGCTTACCAGGCGGCTTATGCTATCTTCGGTGTTTCTATGGGAGCGGTGCTCAGCACGCTGTATCTGTTTATAACCAAGAAGCTGTTCAAGGATGACCGCGGTGTCTCGGTAGATCATGCGGAGGATTCGGTTCTTCCGACATCATCGATCGCGAAAAATCTGCTCAATATTGCTATTCCGATATCCCTCAGCTCATCTGTAATGAGCGTAGCATCTCTTATCGATTCCTTTGTGATGATAGGTGCGCTGAAGTCTATCGGTATCGAGGCGAAGGTCGCCGAGGGAATATTCGGCAACTATACAACACAGTGTGTCACGATGTACAACCTCCCTACGGTGCTTGTTATGCCTATTGCTGTCGGTATCGTGCCGTTTCTTACCGAAATGCTCCAGAAGAAAAACAAGGAAGGATACCGCAGTATTGCGACCTCTGCTATCAAGATGACTAACGTCATCGCGTTCCCGTGTGCACTCGGTCTTTCCTCGCTTGCATTCCCGATACTGAAAATGATATTTGATAATGATACCGAACGAATAGCCCCTATGCTCTCGGTATTGTCTTTGGCTGTCATTTTCGTAGGGATCGTTACAGTTACCAACGTTATTCTGCAGACGCATAACAAGCAGTATATGACGCTTGTATCCATCGCCAGCGGTACCGCGTGCAAGTTTGTTTGTGCGCTTGTGCTGACAGGAGTGAACGGGCAGACCACCCTCGGCGTACTCGGCACTCCTACGAGTACTGTTGTTTGTTATTTCGTTGCGGCGCTGATGAATATAATATTTGTAATAAAGTACACCGGTGTTGTTCCCGCATTCGGATCGGTATTTATGAGACCCTTCCTGTCGGCGCTCTTGTGCGCAGTCGCGGCAGGAGCTTGCTATCATTTTACTCAGAGCTCGCTTGGATTAGTGCTCGCTACTCTTCTTGGAATAATGGCGGCTGTGCTTGTGTACGTTGTTGCCATTTTCGTGCTTGGAGTAATAACAAAGGATGACGTAAGTCTTCTTCCTAAAGTTAAACATATCGCAGCGCTGCTTGAGAAGATGCATCTTCTCAAGGCGTGAATGCTTATTTTGAGGTGAAAAAATGAAGGACTGTAAGCTGCTGATAGACCAACTGCTCTCTAAGGACAAGTATGATTTTTACGATCTGTGTGATGTTGTACGCGTACTTAGATCGGATGTCGGCTGTCCCTGGGACAGAGAGCAGGATCACAAAAGTATCAGAAACGATCTGATAGAAGAGACCTACGAGGTGATCGAGGCTATTGATAATGACGATCCGCCCCTTCTCTGTGAGGAGCTCGGAGATGTTATGCTTCAGGCGGTGTTCCACGCAGAGATCGAAGAGGAGCGCGGCCGCTTTGACGTGAATGAAGTGACAGACGGTATATGTAAAAAGCTCATACACCGCCATCCTCACGTTTTCGGTGACGTTATAGCGGAAACCTCAGATAAGGTGCTTGAAAACTGGGACAAGATCAAGGCTGATGAAAAATCACGTGATACCGTCTATTCTCAGATGGAGAGTATTCCTCCTATGCTTCCATCTCTGATGAGGGCAAGAAAGATAGGCTCACGTGCGGCAAAGGTGGGATTTGATTTCCCTTCGGCTGAAGAGGCGTTTTGCAAGATCGAGGAGGAGAGCAGGGAACTGAGAGAGGCAATGGGTACTGAGCGCGCTCATGAGGAGCTCGGCGATCTTCTTTTCTCTGTAGTAAATGTCGCTCGATTGCTTGGGATCGATCCCGAGCAGGCGCTCAACGACTCGAACAGGAAATTTATGGAGCGATTCAAAATGCTCGAGGAGGATGTTATCGCGGACGGTAAAAGCATGAAGGATCTGACTCTCGGAGAGCTTGATGAGTACTACGAAAGAGCAAAAAAGAGGATAAACGTTTGATTTTCCTGTTTTTTTCCAATATATTCGATATTTTTACCAAAAAATATTGATAAAGCACTTGATAATTCTATTTAAAAATGATATAATAAATCATGCTTAAGTGCAAAATATTATATGTTTTGTATAAAAAACATAAATTCAGAAAGGAGCGCTTATTATGAATAAGACTCAGTTGATCGAGGCAGTAGCAAAGCAGGCTGATATCAAGAAGAAGGACGCAGAGGCAGCAGTAAACGCTGTTATGGCTGCAATCGAGACCGCTCTCGTTGAGGGTGAAAAGGTTCAGCTCGTCGGCTTTGGTACCTTTGAGGTTAAGACCCGTGCAGCAAGAGCAGGCAAGAACCCCAGAACAGGCGAGGCTATCACTATTCCTGCTTCCAAGTATCCTGCATTCTCTGCAGGCGGAGCAATGAAGGCTGCTGTAAACAAGTAATTTTTATATTGCAAGATAAACTGGCCTGTCACCGTGCTTTGCACGGTTACAGGCAGTTTTCTTGTTGATCGGGAGGATAGAATGAGACTGGACAAATATCTTAAGGTTTCAAGACTCATAAAAAGGCGCACCGTCGCCAATGACGCATGCGACGAAGAGCATATAAACGTAAACGGTAAAACAGCAAAGGCATCCTATCAGGTAAAGCAGGGAGATATCATTGCTATTACCTACGGTGAGAAGACGGTCAGGGTCAGAGTGCTTGATATCAAGGACAGTACAAAAAAGGCTGATGCTGCTCAGATGTATGAGATAGTAGAAGGCTGACCGGTCACTGTTCTTATTTCGGCTTTTCGAACATAACATTTAGTATAGGTTATGAAAAGGAGCCGATAATATGAATGATATTACACAGCCTGTAGATAAAAAGCACACTTTATCACTGATCTCGAGAGAAAAGCTGGATCTTGACGGAGTGATCGACGTACTCGATTTCGATCCATCCTGCGTAAATATCAAAACGAGCATGGGCGTGCTCTCTGTAGAAGGCGCAGAGCTCAGGATCATCAGCCTTTCCAAGGACACGGGAAAGATCTATATTGAGGGTAGCATAGACAGCCTCTTTTACTACGGCGCATCCGAAGAGAAGCATGGCGGACTTTTCAGAAGGCGGGTGAAGTAGGTGTATGTATACCAGAGGGATCTTCTGATTTTTTTAGCTGCTTCTGTTCTGGCAGGTATCATCTTGTCGGCGATGTATGACCTTCTCAGGGTGTTCAGGGCAGCACGATCCGCTCAGAGTCCGGGCAAAAGCTCCTGCCGGAGAGAAGGGTTCGGACTGCGCTTTTTGTGCCATTATAACGATCACCTCCTCCATCGGAAAGGGAGGGACGAGAGCATTCTGTATCTTGTGCTGTATTTTATTGAAGACGTGATCTATTGTATTTTTGTCGCCGTGATGATCGTATTGCTTATCTATGGCTTTAATTGGGGCAAGGGCAGACTCTTTTCGTTTCTTGCCGTAGCATTCGGCTTCCTCGCTTGGAGAGCGACGATAGGCAGGATCATGCTCGGTCTGTTTGACCGGGCTTTGTACATCCTCGGAGCATTTTTATATTATGTTTTCTTTCCCCTTAATTTTCTGCTGTTAAAAATCAAAAAAATGATTTACAAACTGCTTCGATTGATATATAATAGATACAGAGATTATAAGAGTACAAGATCAAAAGAAAAAAACAAACAGCAAGGCACTCCGACCGCACAAGAATTTGTGCCTGTGCGGCATAGAGTTGTTGTTATGGAGAAAAAATGAACAGAAATTCCAATATGATAATCAAGCTTGGCGTGATTGCATTTGTAGTGATAGGCTTCTTTACTGTTGCACGCCTTGAGATGAAATATAACGAGATCGAGACACAGCGTCTTCAGCTTGAGGAGCAGTACAAGCAAAACGAAGAGCTGCTCGAGGAGCTTGAGCGCGATCTTGATGCCGAATTTGATGATGAATATGTTATCAAGATAGCTAAGGAAAAGCTTAACCTCTGTATGCCGGAGGAAGTGATATTTTATAACGATCTCAATGATTGATGATCGGATAATGCAGTTATTATTATTTTAACGGAGATTTAAAAAGATGGAAGAACAAAAGACAGAATGCACACATGACTGTTCTACCTGCTCCGCCAATTGCTCGTCAAGAGAAGGCGGTGCGCAGAAGCAGTCACTTGTAGAAGAACAGAACAAAATGTCAAATGTAAAGAGAGTTATTGCCGTAATGAGCGGTAAGGGCGGTGTCGGTAAGTCGATGGTTACCGATCTTCTTGCAGTTACGATGCAGCGCAGAGGATACAAGGTAGCGGTGCTCGATGCCGACATTACCGGACCCTCCGCTCCCAAAGCATTTGGCGTTAAGGGGCAGATCGAGGGATCAGAGCTTGGAATGTTCCCGAAGCAGACTAAAACCGGCATCAAGCTCATGAGTATAAATCTCCTTCTCGACGAGGAGGATAAGCCCGTTGTATGGAGAGGACCTGTAATTGCAGGCGTTATCAAGCAGTTCTGGACTGACGTTGTCTGGGATGAGGTAGACTATATGTTCGTCGATATGCCTCCCGGAACAGGTGACGTTCCCCTTACCGTGTTCCAGTCTCTGCCCGTTGACGGTGCTGTGATAGTGACTACTCCTCAGGAGCTCGTTTCTATGATAGTCAAGAAGTCCGCTAACATGGCTAAGCTTATGAACGTTGATATCGCAGGTATAGTTGAGAACATGGGATATGTGATCTGTCCCGATTGCGGAAAACGCATCAACGTATTTGGCGAGAGTAAGGCACAGAAGACTGCGCAGGAGCTTGGCTACGATGTTATCGGACAGCTTCCCGTAGATACCGAGCTTGCATCTCTTACCGACAGAGGAGTAATTGAGCTTTTCGAGAACGACTATCTCGAGCACGCGGCTGACATTCTTGAGAGCAAGTATCCTGTCGCGTAGATCTTATACAAGAACACTATAATAAAAATCGGAAGATATGCCCCTTGAAAGGGCATGTCTTCCGATTTTTGTCATTCGGGATCCTTTATAAGCTTTTTGTAATTTATAAAGTACAGCAAGGGCGAGGTAATGATTGCAAGCACATCAAAGGTAACAAAGGCGCATAACATGCTGCTGTTAAATATCGATTGCGATATCTGTATGTTTTCAAGTGCCGTTATATCCATAAAGGTCGATGCGAAATAGGATAACAGCAATAATAGGAGAAACAACACGTATATCAAGAGGAAAACGATACATGTGAGGGAGAATTTAAATCTGAAGCGGGATCTGTCTCCTATGAAGTATGAAGTGACCGCCATCAGGGATATATAAGTGTAAAAAAGAAATACGCTGGAATAGAATATAAACATCGCTCCATGCGATGATGCATTCATATCCCTCATGTATCCTGCCCATTTGAAGTCGAGAGGAAAAGCGGAGAAGGTTGCGCAGGTAATGTTAAAAAGTGCTATCAGGATAGCTGTAACCGTGCAAAAGCAAAAAAATACGGATAATATTACCTTGTGTGCATCGTTGCTTTTTCTCGGAAATGCACCCTTTAGTGCAGATATTACCTTGACTGTGCAGAATAACGGAACCGCTATATATAAGGGGAGCGCAATATAAAGCGCAGTAAACTCGGCTGTGCTGACAGCGCCTGCCGCGCGTATCAAAAGCGACAGCAGCATCAATATAAAGGGAACTGCCGCGGCTATTGCCATGTGAGGTATGCAGTATCTGCATACGCTGAGAAATACCGGAGCTTTATTGTTTTGTTTTTGTGAGTCTTTTTTGGGGAGTATGGGCATTTTTTACCTCATTTGCAGATCAGAGCGTACAGCTCGCTTTTTTTCATATTTCTGTCTTTTGCCGCTTTTTTGATCGCATCCATCTTGGATAAACCGCTGTCGGTATACATTTTTACATGTTCTTCTATCGAAAGATGCTCGTATTCATCAGAGCTCTTTTGATTTTCGGCACCTTCAATGATTATAACATATTCGCCGCGCGGAGGCTTGTCGTTAAATAGCGACAGAGCTTCCTCAAGCGTAGTTCTGACGATCTCCTCGTTGAGCTTTGTCAATTCTCTGCACAGCGCGATCCTTCTGTGTCCGAGAGCTACGTGGAGGTCTCGGAGCGTGTCGAGAAGCTTGTGAGGTGCCTCGTACAGTATAAGAGTGCTTGTTGTGGAAGCGAGCTCGGCAAGGCGTTCATTTCTGTCTTTTTTTGTGTATGGGAGAAATCCCTCAAAAGTAAAGCGTCTCGTTGAAAGACCGGACAACGTCAGCGCACAAATTGCGGCACAGCATCCGGGGATGCTTGTGACGCAAATGCCGTGCTCGTAGCAGAGCCTTACGATGTCCTCGCCCGGATCGCTTATAGCAGGGGTGCCCGCATCCGAGACGAGAGCGCAGGATTCGCCTGAGAGAAGACGCTCGACGATCATCCCGCCTTTTTGTGCTTTGTTGTGCTCGTAATAGCTGATCGTAGTGTTTTTAATTCCGAGCAGGTTCAGCATTTTTTGTGTGTTTCTTGTATCCTCTGCCGCGATGAAGCTGACCTCTGAGAGAATCTTGATCGCTCTCGGAGACAGATCGGCAAGATTTCCTATAGGAGTTGCAACAAGATAGAGCGTGGAGCCGGTTATAGCATTTTTTTCTGTTGTATATGTTTTATCAAATTCGATAGTATTCTTCATTAGGTTTAAAACCTCTTGTCGGGGAATTTTCCGTATTTGTAAATATATGAGATATCTTCGGTATATTCCTTGTGCTCTTTGCTTTTATAGATCACGAGGGGTCTTGTGATGTTCAGCTCCACTCCCGCTCCGAGCCTTCCCTCGACGAGAACAAGCGACGGCGGTGTATCGGGATCGGCGTGGACAAAAGTCATTCTCTTGGGCTCAAGCTTGTTTTGCTTCATTGAGGCAAAAAGCTCGGAAAGCCTTTCGGGGCGGTATACGCAGTAAAAGCGCCCTCCGAATTTTACAAGACGTCTTGCTGCCGAGCAGAAGTCGGATATACCGCCGAATATCTCTCTTCTCGCAATATTCTTCTCGTCGGTAGAGCTGTCGATGCCGGCGCCGTTTTTCATGTATGGCGGATTTGTAAAGACAATGTCTGCTTCACCGCAGATGTCTGTCTGCGTTGCATCTCTTATGTCCTTGTTCAAAACGGTAAGTCTGCTTTTGTAGCCGTTATATAATGCATTTCTCTCGGTTATAGATGCGAAGATGTCCTGTATCTCATACGCATAGATCTGTTGTGCCTTGCCTCTGCTGAGCATCAGCAGAGATACTATGCCGGTGCCTGAACCGAGCTCTACGCATTTTCTGCAGTACTGTCTTACATAAGCAGACAGTAACAAAGCATCTGTGCCGAAGGTCAGACCATCCGTGCGCTGTATAAGCTCGATGCCCTCGTTTACTCTGTCGACGCGTTCTTTATCTTTTAACTGTATATCCATTATAAGAACCCTCTAAAACGAAAAGCGGAAATAACCGCGATGGATATCTCCGCTTTTGTCTCTGTGATATGTATATATCAAAAAGAATGATATTAGTCCTGAACGGGAGCATCAACAGGGCAAGCGCCTGCACATGCACCGCACTC
>JAZMZS010000007.1:0-3138 GCA_045586105.1 Eubacteriales bacterium
CCTACGGACGTAATGATATGCTCCCGTCGGTCGCGTGATATGCCCTTCGGGCGTGATATACACCTTCGGTGTGTGATATGTTTGCATACGCAAACATGAAGGAAGATTTTCGCCCTTTGCGAAAATCAAATTTATTATAAAAATAACGAGCTTGCGCGCACCATAGCCTTCCCCAGCGGGGAAGGGGGACCGCTTGCGGTGGATGAGGAGAGCCGGGAAGTTGCCGAAAGGATCGTGGCACAAAGCTTCATCATCCTAAACTCAATGATTCTACTTAAGATCTGTAACAATAAACTAACAAGATATACTGTTTAAATATAATGATGAGGAAAAGAGAATGGTGTTCTCTGCCACTACCCTTTCTCTTTCATCCCGGCTCTCCTCATCCGCCTCGCAGGCTCGGCACCTTCCCCGCTGGGGAAGGCTACGCTCGCGATGCTCGCTTAAACCTACGAGCAACTCTGTTGCGAGCTTGGGAATTTGTACCGAACACCCCAATAATAAAGTGTATAAAGATTTTTGAAGAGGGGTCTCGGGGAGAAACTTTTCTCAAAAAGTTTCTCCCCGCCTATCATTTGATCTTTGCCTTATCCTTGATCTTACTTTATCTTTGCAAGTGCGGCGAGAAGCCCCTCTCTCGTTGCCTTGTACTTTTCAAGCTTAGCGCGTTCGCCGTCAACTACTGCTGCGGGAGCCTTTGCCACGAAGCCCTCGTTTGAAAGCTTCTTTTCGATGCGCTCGATCTCCTGGGCGTTCTTTGCGAGCTCACCCTCAAGACGCGCCTTTTCCTTTTCCATGTCGACGATCTCGGAAAGCGGAATGAATGCGGTCGCGGAGTCGGTAACTACGCTGACAGCCTCCTCGCCCTCGTAAGCATCGACTACCTTTACGGAGGAAGCGGAAGCAAGCTTTATGAAGAACTTGTGCGAGTATTCTGCAAATACGTCCTTCTCGTCGGTAACGATAAACAGCTCAGCCTTCTTTGAGGGAGGAACGTTCATCTCGCTTCTGCGAACGCGTACGGCACGGATAACGGCGATGATCTTCTCAAACGCGTCAGCTTCGGAAGCGAAGTTGAGTGCCTCGTCATAGGTCGGGAACTCGCTTATCATGATGCTTTCCTCGTCATGGGGAAGGCTCATGTAGATCTCCTCGGTGATGAAGGGCATATAGGGATGGAGGAGCTTGAGCGTCTGGCGCAGAACGTAAGCGATAGTTCTCTGTGCCGCCTCGCTTGTCTCGTCCTCCTTGTTTGAAAGGCGGGTCTTGGCAAGCTCAATGTACCAGTCGCAGAATACGTCCCAGATAAAGTCGTAGATCTCGGAGAGAGCAACGCCGAGCTCGTAGTTTTCAAGATTGACGTTGACGTTCTTTGCGAGGTCGTTGAGCCTTGTAAGTATCCACTTGTCCTCGGGAGCAAGCTTGGAGGTCTCGGGAAGCGCGGTGTCCTCGACCTCGAGGTTCATAAGCACGAAGCGTGCCGCGTTCCAGAGCTTGTTTGCAAAGTTACGTGCCGCCTCGATCTTCTCGTCGGAGAAGCGCATATCGTTTCCGGGAGAATTGCCCGAAGCAAGAGCAAAGCGGAGCGCGTCTGCGCCGTAGTCCTTGATTATCTCGAGCGGATCTATGCCGTTTCCGAGGGACTTAGACATCTTTCTGCCCTGCGCATCACGTACAAGACCGTGAATGAGAACGGTGGAGAAGGGCTTTTCTCCCATCCACTTCAGACCCGAGAAGATCATTCTCGAGACCCAGAAGGTGATTATGTCGTAGCCCGTAACGAGCGTGTTTGTGGGATAGAAATATTTGAGGTCTTCCGTTTCCTTCGGCCATCCCATCGTGGAGAAGGGCCAAAGAGCGGATGAGAACCACGTGTCAAGAGTGTCGGGATCCTGGCGCATTGGCTTGCCGCACTTGGGGCAGACGGCAGACGCGTCCTTGGTAACCGCGATCTCGCCGCAGTCGTCGCAGTAGAACGCGGGAATTCTGTGTCCCCACCAGAGCTGACGGGAGATACACCAGTCGCGGATGTTCTCCATCCAGTGGAAGTAGTTTTTATCGAATCTCTCGGGAACGAATTTAATATCGCCCGAGCGTACAGCCTCGATAGCGGGCTTTGCAAGAGGCTCCATGCGGACGAACCACTGAAGCGACACGCGCGGCTCAACGGTAGTTCCGCAGCGGTAGCAGGTGCCGACGTTGTGCGAGTAGTCCTCGACCTTGATAAGGAATCCGCCCTCCTCGAGATCGGCGACGATCGCCTTTCTTGCCTCGAAGCGGTCCATGCCCGCGTACTTGGGGTAATCCTCGGTGATCTTAGCGTCGGGGGTCATTACGTTGATCACGGGAAGATCGTGACGGCGTCCTACCTCAAAGTCGTTGGGGTCGTGCGCGGGGGTGATCTTAACTACACCCGTACCGAAGTCTTTTTCTACGTAATCGTCCGCTACGATCGGTATCTCGCGTCCGACGAGGGGAAGAATAAGCGTCTTTCCGACAAGATGCGCGTATCTCTCGTCCGAGGGATTGACTGCGACTGCGGTATCTCCGAGCAGAGTTTCGGGACGGGTCGTTGCAAGCTCAAGATAGCCCGAGCCGTCAGAGAGGGGATAACGGATATGCCAGAAATGTCCCGCCTGATCCTCGTATTCGACCTCTGCGTCCGAAATGGAGGTAAGGCAGTGGGGGCACCAGTTGATGATCCTCTCACCTCTGTAAATGAGCCCCTGCTCGTAGAGAGCAACGAAGACCTCCTTTACCGCCTCCGAGCAGCCCTCGTCCATCGTGAAGCGCTCACGCGACCAGTCGCAGGAGGAGCCGAGTTTCTTCAACTGAGAGATGATACGTCCGCCGTACTGCTCCTTCCACGCCCACGCGCGCTCTAAAAACTTCTCGCGGCCGAGATCCTCCTTAGTAAGTCCCTCTTTTCTCATAGCCTCGACGATCTTAGCCTCTGTAGCGATAGACGCGTGGTCTGTGCCGGGAAGCCAGAGCGTGCAGTAGCCGCTCATTCTCTTGTAGCGGATAAGAATACCCTCCAGGGTCTCGCCGAGTGCATGTCCCATGCGCACCTCTCCCGTTACGTTTGGAGGCCGGACAACCATCGAATCGGACGGCTTCCACTCGCCGCTCCCGGCA
>JAZMZS010000008.1:0-3236 GCA_045586105.1 Eubacteriales bacterium
CAATCTGGAGTCCGTTGTTATCAACGATAGCAACGAGGTTGTCAAGCTTATAGTGAGCCGCAAACATAGCAGCCTCCCATACCTGCCCCTCCTCGCTCTCGCCGTCTCCGATTATCGTGTAGGTACGGTAGCTCTTGCCCTCGAGCTTAGCCGCAAGCGCCATTCCGCATGCTGCAGAAATACCAAGTCCGAGAGAGCCTGTTGACATGTCCACACCGGGAGTGTGCTTCATATCGGGATGCCCCTGCAGATAGCTGTCAAGCTTTCTGAGTGTTGAGAGATCCTCGCGGGGAAAAAATCCTCTTTGTGCAAGCACAGAATAATACACAGGCGCGGCATGCCCCTTTGACAGTACGAATCTGTCGCGGTCGGGGTTCTTGGGATCCGCAGGATCGATGTTCATCTCGGAAAAATAGAGATACGTCATCACGTCGGCAGAAGAAAGTGAACCGCCGGGATGGCCGCTTCCCGCATTGAAGGTTCCTTCAAGAATGCCGAGTCTGACCTCTGCCGCATTCTTCATGAGCATTTTTTTCTGTTCACAGTTCATTTGAAAGTCCTTTCGCAAAAGAAATACAATAGCAGCTATACACAGCTATGCATACTAAACATATACAACATTTATTATAACCTCAAAGTATCGTTATGTCAAACCTTTTATTCTAATTTTTTCAATTCGTTATCTATTTTTTGACACAATCCATCTTTAATCGGTGTCATTGGAAGCCTAAGAGTGTTTTTGCATAATCCAAGACGGCTTAAAGCATATTTTATCGGAGACGGGTTTGTTTGCCCAAACATCAATTCACATATGCCGCCCAGCTCTGAATATTGCCGAAGAGCTTTTATGTTTTCCCCGCTTTCGTAATCCTCGAAAATCCTTTTAACGCGATCCGGATACAAGTTTGATACAACGCTTATTATACCGTCAGCGCCCACAGCAAATGATCCGAGCATCTCCGAATCATTTCCGCTGTAAATAGAAAATCTGTCTCCAAATCTCCTTTTATGCTCAAATATCCGACCTATACCCGCACATTCCTTTATACCTGCAAGGTTCTCCTCCTCTGACAGTTTACTAAGCAATTCTCCATTTATGTCCACTCCGGATCTCGATGGAATATTGTATAGTATGACCGGGATGCCGAGTGAGCAGATCTCTCTGTAGCAGATCACTATCCCTTCATCTGTTCCCTTGTTATAATACGGAGATACACAAAGAAGTCCATCCGCACCTGCTTTTATCGCATAGGTTGAAAGCCTCATTGTAACCGAATGCGAGTTCGTTGCAGTACCGCAGATTACAGGGATCCTGCCGTTTACAGTTTTAATTGCGAAATCATATATGCTTTTCTTTTCATTCTCTGTAAGCGTAGGTGCTTCTCCTGTTGTTCCGCACACAACAAGAGCATCCGCCCCCAATGATATCTGCCTTTCTATCAGCCTCTCAAACGCCTCGAAATCGATCTTATCCTCCAAAAAAGGCGTAATTATTGCTGTAGCAACACCGCTAAATAACTTACAAGCCATCATATCCTCCGATATTTAGTATATTATTTTAAATTACTTGAAATTGAAGTCTTCTTGATGTATAATATATTGATAAGAAAACGCTCTAACTACAGTATATGAATTCAAGCAGAAAGTGAGTTATCATGATAGAAAACACAAGGACAGAAACGGAGCTTCACACAAGCGACTTTTTCTACGATCTGCCCGAGGAGCTTATTGCACAGAACCCTGCCGGAAAAAGAGATGCATCCAGACTTATGCATCTTGATATTGATGCGAAAACTGTCGAGCACAGGATCTTTTCTGACATTATAGAATACATAAGTCCGAATGATGTGCTGGTAATCAACGATTCAAAGGTCATACCCGCGCGGCTTATCGGATGTGCCGAGGGCTCGCCCGAAAAAAGCATTGAGCTGTTGCTTCTGAAGCAATGCGGCGCACTTGATACCTGGGAGTGTCTCACGCGCCCGGGAAAACGGGCAAAGATAGGACGCCGATTTGAATTCGGAGGAGGAAGACTTAAAGCAGAGGTTATTGATATCCTGGACGAAGGCAACAGAAAAGTAAAATTCGAATATCAGGAAGGCTACGAATTCTTCACTCTTCTTGACGAGATCGGAGCGATGCCTCTTCCCCCGTATATTCATTCCTCCACTGCGACAAACGACCGATATCAGACCGTATACGCAAACGAACGCGGAAGTGCCGCCGCACCTACCGCAGGGCTTCACTTTACCGAGGAGCTGCTTGATAGGATCAAGGCTCAAGGGACCGCTGTCGTCCCTGTTATGCTTCATGTAGGGCTCGGTACCTTCCGTCCCGTCAAGACCGATAAGATCGCAGATCATGTCATGCATGCGGAAACAATAACCGTCACAAAAGAAGCGGCGGATATTATTAACGAAAGAAAGGCCAAAGGCGGCAGGATCATCTGCGTTGGAACTACATCATGCAGAACCATCGAATCGGCAGCAGATGATGACGGTATAATTCATCCTGTATCTACACAAACTAAAATATTTATCTATCCGGGTTACAGATTCAAAGCAATGGATGCACTCATAACAAACTTTCATTTGCCCGAATCTTCCCTGCTTATGCTTGTTTCCGCATTCGCGGGTAAGGACTTCGTGATGGATGCATACAAAGCAGCAGTCGAGCAAAGGTACAGATTCTTTTCTTTTGGCGACGCAATGTTTATTGGATAAATGATTGCCAATCGGTAATTTTCACATATCCTGTAAACCTCGTTGGCGCTATTATATTACTATTATATTAGAATAATAACGGAGAGTATAGAATGGGAGTAATTCTCGGAGTAGACTACGGAGATAAGAGGACCGGACTTGCACGTTCGGATGCAAGTGAATTTTTAGCTTCAGGGATAGGTTATATTTCAGTCGGCGGCATGAAAAGCACAGCCGAAGAGGTTGCACGAATAGCAGACGAAAATAATTGCACCGCCATAGTTGTAGGACTACCGAAAAACATGGACGGAAGCGAAGGCTGGAGAGCCGAGACGATAAGAGCGTTCGCACAAATACTGAGTGAACTCACCGATAGCGAGATAGTGCTGTATGACGAGCGCCTCTCTACAATGCAAGCGCACAGAATGCTCTCGATTACAGATATAAAAAGCAAAAAAAGAAAGCAAGTGATCGATACCTTGAGTGCTCAAATCATTCTGCAGAACTATCTTGACAGCAAAAGATCATCAAATA
>JAZMZS010000009.1:0-7703 GCA_045586105.1 Eubacteriales bacterium
CGTGTGTGAGGGTCGCTATGCGAGTTTTAAACAGAGATTTTTGTTCAGGTCAAGGCGCATCGAGCGATGGTGTATAAGCATACTCCGAGCTCGGGCAACGCAGACATGGGCAAAAATATCGTTTAAAACCGATATGAGTTCAACTCTCCTCGGCTATACAATAAGCGCATTAAAGTTTTTGGAAAAGGGGTGCGGGGAAAAACCTTTTCTCAAAAAGGTTTTTCCCCGCCATATATCCTACTCTAACTAAAAGGAGAACAACCATGAGAAACGTTCTCAAGATATCAGATCTGTCGGTCGGTGAGATAGACGAGCTTATCTCGGTTGCCGACGACATAATGGCACATCCCGAAAAATACAACGAGGCGTGCCGCCACAAGATACTCGCAACCCTCTTCTTCGAGCCCTCGACGAGGACCCGCCTTTCCTTTGAGAGTGCGATGCTGTCTCTTGGCGGTCAGGTGCTCGGTTTTTCCGAGGCAAGCTCCTCCTCCTCTGCAAAGGGCGAGAGCGTTGCCGACACGGTCGAGGTGGTTGCGGGCTACGCCGATATAATCGCTATGAGACACCCGAAGGAGGGTGCGCCGCTCGTTGCCTCGATGCATTCGACGGCTCCTATCATAAACGCGGGTGACGGCGGACACTTCCACCCCACGCAGACGCTGACAGACCTTCTTACCATCAAGCACGAGAAGGGCAGGTTCGATAACCTTACCGTGGGACTGTGCGGAGACCTTAAGTTCGGACGCACGGTGCATTCGCTCATTGAGGCTATGTCGAGATACAAGGGAATAAAATTCGTGCTTATCTCCCCCGACGAGCTGAAGCTTCCCGACTTTGTAAAGCAGGAATTCATCGTCGACCGCGGGATCGAGTACGTGGAATCAAGGTCGCTTGACGACGTTATGGGCGAGCTTGACATTCTCTACATGACAAGAGTACAGAAGGAGCGCTTCTTCAACGAGGAGGACTATCTCAGACTCAAGGATTCCTACATACTCACCACGGACAAGATGACCCTTGCGCGTCCCGACATGATCGTTATGCATCCTCTGCCGAGAGTAAACGAGATATCGACGGCGGTAGATGCAGACCCGAGAGCCGCTTACTTCAGGCAGGCGCGCTACGGAAGATTTATCCGCATGGCGCTTATACTCAAGCTTCTGGAGGTGAACTTAGGTTAAGAATTCAGATCCGAATCAGCCTCATATCGGCATATTTCGGTGCTTTTTGACCTATTCATTCTTGCAAGGCACCTGCCCCCTTCGCCTGCATAGCTCCAAAATCCCTCAAAATCTGCTCGATATGAGGTCGCAGATTTTAAAAATGCGGATTTTGCTTTTAAAGGCGACAGAGAAGATCTTTAAAACATATATTGAACTTAATAAAGAAGGAGTATGAATCCGCCTTTTTAAAACAGGTTCGGATTTGATTTCTTAACCTATGAACGTTGATATAATCAAAAACGGCATCGTTATCGACCATATTGCAAGCGGAAAGGCTCTGGAGCTGTATTCGATGCTCGGGCTTGACAGGCTTGCGTGCTCGGTTGCCGTGATCATAAACGCCCCCTCAAAAAAGACGGGCAAGAAGGACATAATCAAGATCGACGAGGATATCGAGCTCTCGCTCGACGTCGTCGGATACGTTGCACCAAACGCGACAGTCAACTTCATCCGTAACGGCAAGATCGTCGAAAAGAAGCATATCGCAACGCCGAATACCCTGACCAACATCATCAGATGCAAAAATCCCCGCTGTATCACCACCACCGAGCAGGAGATACAGCACATATTCGAGCTTATGCCCGACGGCAAGAGCTACAGATGCATCTACTGCGATACAAAGGCTGTGAAGTGATCTGAGAATATTAAAATAATGACGGGGAAACCCCTTTTGCAAAAGGGGTTTCCCCGTACCCTTTCCCTGAAGATCTGTTAAACAGTATTAGATCAAAGTCTCTTTCCTTGAACTAAGATATTCCGATTTTTATTCATTATCCACAAGAAAGTGACTAACGGCACTCTGCTGCGCTCCAACCCCGCTGTCATTTCTGATCGCAGCACAGCAAAGCGAAGGATCCAAGCGGGAAGAAATAGTAACGTTACTCTCTGCTCGCCCTCAGATCCTTCGGTCGCTTCGCTCCCTCAAGGATGACAGGGCGCGCATGCATAATTTTCGCAATTTCCTATGCGATCAAAAAAGGCACTTCATCGTGAAGTGCCTTTTTACCGTTACAGTGCGTATTTTACCTTGTAGTAGTCGTAGTGAGCGGTGAATTCCTTGTCTTCGCCCGTTTTTACGCTTCTGAGGTATTCGTGGATATCGAGATCCTCGTGCTGCATCTCAAGCACGCATCCGCCGATGTTTGAGCAGTGGTCGGATATTCTCTCGAGGCTGGTAACAACGTCGGTAAGGATAAAGCCCATCTCAATGGTACATTCGTTTTTCTGGAGTCTGGCGATATGCTTGTGCTTGATCTCCTCCTTGAGCACGTCTATTACCTGCTCGAGAGGCTCTATCTTGACGGCAGAATCAATGTCGCCGTCACAGAAAGCTTTAAGCGATAGATCGAGTATTTCTTCTACCGCTCCAACGACAGTAGACAGCTCGCGGTGTGCCTCCTCCGAGAAGCTGATGCCCTTGTCGTGCATTTCCTCGGATGAGCCGACTATGTTCATTGCGTGGTCGGAGATACGCTCGAAGTCACCGATGATATGAAGCAGCTTGCTGACCTCCGCGGAATCCTGATGAGTAAGTTCCCTGGCGGATATTTTGACAAGGTACGAGCCTAGCTTGTCCTCGTACATGTCTACCTTGTTTTCTGCCTCCTTTATCTCGGCTGCCTTCTTTTCATCATAGCAGTCAAGCAGGGGAAGCGAATCCTTGAGTGAGAATACTGCAAGCTCTGCCATTTCTCTTGATACTATTTTGCATCTTTCGACCGCAACAGCAGGAGTGGTAAGCAGACGCTCGTCGAGTAGCTGCTGCTCTTCATTACCATCCTTTACGATAGCACGTGCAAGCTTTTCAAGAAGACCCGAGCAAGGCATCAAAATGACAAGTGCAAACAGCTTGAATACGGTGTGTACTACCGCTATTCCGAGCTCGTTTGACGATGTATAAACGATAGAAGTAACGGTCTCCGGAAGCACCGCTACGAGAATATAGTAGACCGGTAGCAGTATAAGCGTTGCAATAACGTTGAATGAAAGGTGGATAATGGATGCCCGTCGTGCATTTTTGGATGCTCCGACCGAGCTTATCATTGCGGTAACACAGGTACCGATGTTCTGTCCCATGATTATCGGCACGGCAGTGTTAAAGGTGATGGCACCCGTGGTGGTAAGCGCCTGAAGTATACCGACCGAAGCCGAGGAGGACTGTACTATTGCGGTAACAACAGTTCCTGCGAGAACTCCGAGGATAGGATTGGAGAACATAATGAGTACGTTCTGGAAAGCCTCGTTTCCCTTGAGCCCCGAAACGGCACCCGACATCGTGTCCATACCGAACATAAGGACGGCAAAGCCAAGGAGGATAAGTCCGGTGTCCTTTCTCTTCGGATTTTTCTGGAACATATAGAAGATGATTCCTATGAGTGCGAGCACGGGCGTGAAGGTCGAGGGCTTGAAGAGCGTTAATATTCCGATACCTTCAATTCCTTGCATTGCGAGTATCCATGCAGTGATCGAAGTACCGAGGTTGGCACCCATGATAACGCCGATGGACTGCTTGAGCGTCATGAGACCCGAGTTTACAAATCCTACGACCATAACGGTGGTTGCGGATGAAGACTGAATGATAAGCGTAACTACAAATCCGAGCATGAAGCCCTTGAAGGTGTTGGAGGTCATAGAGCCGAGGATCGACTTGAGCTTGTTGCCCGCACGCTTCTCAAGCGCCTGTCCCATGATGTTCATTCCGAACAGGAACATGGCGAGACCGCTGACGAGCTCGAGTATTTCAAATATTCCCATTTGTTTTTACCTCTTTAGAGTGATTTTTTCACGTTGTTTGATACAATGCTTATTTTACACCGTTTATGTTAAATATAAAGTGTGTTTTATGTTAAATCTAAGTTAAATACTGTCAGCGCGCGAAGGATTGTTCTTGACTATACGGCAACGATGTATTATAATAATGATAATATCCGACATCAAAGGAGAAAAACAGCCATGTTTTGCAGATATTGCGGAACCAGAATAGCCGATGACAGCGTATTCTGCGCCAGCTGCGGAAAACGCCTCTCAGAGCCTGAAAAAGCCGAAAGCAACGCCGCAGGCGCACAGGCTGATCCCGATAATACAAATAAAACGCCGGCAGCACCCGCACCCGAGGACAGCGACACAGAGGTGCTCTCGCGCACAGAAGCGCAAAGCGCGCCCTCCCGCACCGCACAAGCCCCCTCAGACAAAAAAGCGTCGGAGAGCAGTAAGGATGCATCCGTAAATTCAGCCTCAAATTCAGCCTCGGGCTCGTACTCCGCGAGGGAGGAGAGACTGCAGAGATTTGAAAATTCCGCCGGATACGAAAAGGCACAGAAATTCTCAATAGCCGTCTCAGACGAGCATCAGCCCGCAGCAAGGACACAAGCTGCACCCGCCCCGCAGTCAGCGGGAAGGCAGACTGCGAAGACACAAACAAAGGAGCCCGAGATCCCCCGAGAGACAAGCTACAGCAAGCCCTCATACAGCTACAGCAGATCGGGAAGATCGGGAAATCTCCCCGAGAGCGATTCCGAGAGGCTCTCCAATGCCATAGCGGAGGCTGAGCGTGCATCCGAGGCGGGCATCGCGCCGCAGCAAAAGGCCCCCTCCCCCGCACTGCTGATATCTTCTATCGCAGTCACATCGGTAACGCTGGTACTGTTTCTCATTCTTTATTACAAAATGGCGCCCGGATTTGGCAAAACGCACGTTATCACCTACGCCATCGGAGTTGTCACGGCGCTTTTGCTCTTCGGCGAGTTCATAATATTGCAGGTATTCAAGCGCACAAAGACCCTGTGCGCGGTATCGCTGTTCCTGTCTGCGGTAATAGCCGTATTCTGCATCGGCACTCACGCCGTATATAATGCAAAATTCGAGGATGTATACAGCTCGGTGCCCGCAAACCAGTACGTCAACGTTCATGTCGAGGCAGAATATGCGGTCGGCTTCAGAAAGCAGGAGCTCCCCGAGGACACACAGGTACTCATATCTCTGCACGAGGTCGACATTGACGGTGTTTTCAGGATCCACGGAAAGAGCACCCACAGCGTTTTTGTCTCAACAGAAAAAAAGAATTCAGCGACCGAGCAGATCACCTTCGAGCCCGAAAAGCTCAAGCGCGGTCAGTCCGAGCTCTTCAAGCTCAAGGACATAAAAGGCGAGCCCGTCACGGTAACGCTGACCTTTACAAGAGTTATCTCGTTTTGGGAAGTAGTCGCCTGGTGATATTAAGAAAGTGCCGACGGGCACTCTGCTACGCTCCAACCCGCTGTGTATAACGTTTCAGCCCCGCTGTCGTTCTTGAACGACACGAAGTGTAGTGAAGAGCCTGAGTGTGAAGAAACAGTAACGTTACTCTGATCTCCGACTCAGATCCTTCGGGCACAAGTGCCCTCGAGGATGACAGTCGGGAGGGTAGATTTGCCAAACATTTTTACGCAATTTCCTATGCAAGAACAATAGTTCCCCTTACCCGATGCCAATGCTTCGGATAAGGGGATTTTTTTATTCCTCGGTAACTATCGTGCATACGCTGTCCGCCGGCATCTCGAAATAGTACCACCTGCCGTCACGCTCAAACTGAAGCTGGCGCTTGTCGGTGTTGTGGTTCGATAGCACGAGCACGAAGCTTCCGTCGGGGTTCTCTGCGCAAACTCCGACAACACCCTCGCCCGCCTTAGGGTAGAACATCATCGTCGAGGCGTTCGCGGATACGGTAACGGGGTAGACCTTGGCGTTCGGACGGATATAACGTGATACGTGTGAGAACGCGACGTACTGACCGCTGTAACCGAGCGTTCCGTCCTGCGAATTTCTCGTAACGAGCCCTCCGCACATAAACGGACCGATGTTGGGACCGCCCGTTTCGTCAAGCATAAGATTCCAGCCCGTAAAGGTCGAAAAGCCGGACGCCATCGTGCGCGACATCATGTTCACCCATTTGCACTTGTCGGTAAAGTAATTATCGTAAAGGCGGGGGCCTGCCTCGGTAAAGTGATATTCAAGCCCGGGGTATTTTTCGCAAAGCTCGCGTACGTCCTCGATATTTCCGCCGTAGTAGTGGAAGGCAACGCCTCCTGCCGCTTCTCCGAGCCCCTCGTAGATGTCAAGCTGCCACAGCACTCTCTGCCAGTCATTGAACGCATGATCGAGCAGCCATACCTTGGTATCAAGTCCCTGCTCGGTAAGCTTGCGCCTCAGTGCAAGCACAAAGCGCGCCTCGGTGTCGGGGTGCCATACGCAGGCGGGCATTCTGCCCTGCTGAGAGTTCTCGGGCTCGTTCTGCGGGGTAAGCGCCGAGATGTGGATGCCGCGCTTTTCGTATTCTGAAAGGAACCTGACGATATAATCGGCATAGCAGTCGATATATTCCTCTCTCATGTAGCCGCCGCACATTCCGCCGCCCGTCTTCATCCAGCCGGGAGGCGACCATGGAGAAGCAAACACGTACGCATCGGGGCGGACAGCAAGCGCTTCCTTTATCATGGGTATAACGTATTTTTCATCCCTCTCGACCGAAAAGTGCTCAAGGGCAATATCCCCTTCAACATCGTCATAGGAATAAAGCTCAGCCGAATAGTCGCTCGAGCCTATCGAGACGCGTATGACCGAAAGCCCGAGCCCCTCGTCCGAGTAGATGCTCTCAAGGAAGCTTCTTCTCTCATCCGCCTCCATCAGGCTGAGATTGAAGCACGAGGAAGCCGTCAGTGCAACGCCAAAGCCCGCAAAGGGACGGGGATTCGGCTCACTTGCAAAACATACCGTCTTCGCTCCCTCCATCTTCATGGACTGATAGACCTCTCTCTTTGCGTGATCGTGCGCAGGGTCGGTAAAATACTGTACATATCTCATAGGACTTGCCCTCCTTGTTTTTTAAAATTATATCATCTTGTATTATGCATTACAAGATATATTTAACATTTCACGCAACTATTTTACCTGCATTTAACCGAAATGCGGTTTCACATTTAACCTTCCCGTAAAAAAATACGGATGTCGAAAAAAGAAACGAGTGTACGATAGAGATGGGCTTTATCCTCTCGGACGTGCTCGCAAATCTCGAGCGTGTTTCCGACCACTGCTCAAACATCGCGGGATGTCTGCTTGAGATAGAGCATGAAAAGATGGATATACACGCTTATCTCAAGAACATAAAAACAGGCAAGAACAGCGAGTTTACAAGCTGCTTCGAGCATTACAGCAAAAAGTACACGCTTATATAACACAAGCCGCAGCCGAAGGAGATGCAAAACGCATCTTCTTCGGTTTTTTTGCACTAACAAATGATTTTTTCAAAATCTCTTGACATTTAACTCGCAATACTGTATAATAGTCAAGAGAGTTTACGAGAAGGCCGCTCGCACAGGTACGGAGACCACGATATGCTGCTCATCGTGGACGCCGTCAGTTCCGTGGGCTGTATCCAGATCGACTTCGACGCCTGCGGTGCGGACGTGCTCGTCACGGCCTCCCAGAAAGGCATGATGTGCC
>JAZMZS010000010.1:0-6288 GCA_045586105.1 Eubacteriales bacterium
AGTTTAACACTAATAGACTTGACTTTCCTTCTCTTTGAAAGTATAATACATAGTGGAAACTAAAGTATCAAAGGGAAAACTGACATGGTAGATCTATTAGAGCTTCAAAAATCTTTTATTCTTCAGCATCTTCGCAAGGGCGATATAGCCGCTGATTTTACTATGGGAAACGGTCATGATACCCAGTTTTTGTGCGAAACTGTCGGCGAATCGGGTCATGTGTATGCTTTAGACATACAGGAGCTTGCCCTTGAATCAACAAAAAGGCGGCTGACTGATGCGGGATTGATAGACCGGGCAACGTTGATACTCGATTCTCACTCAAACGCAGGCAAATATATCGATAAACCGCTAAAAGCATCAATGTTCAATCTTGGATATCTTCCCGGCAGCGGCAAAAAAGAAATTACCACGATGAGGAAAACAACGATGCCCGCTGTGGAGTTTGCTATTGAAAACACAGCCCCGGACGGCATTGTGCTCATTGCCATATATCCCGGTCATGAAGAGGGCGATGCTGAAGGAAAAATGCTTTATGAGAAGCTCGGCGAATATCCGAGATGGAATATTTGCTGCTCAATTTTCAGGATCATAAATTCACCCACATCACCCTACTTTTATATAATTGAAAAGAAGGAAGCAAAATGAACAGGAATCAAAACATAAGACCCCCACAGATACCGCAGCGCCAAGCCGCACATCGTCCCGCCAACGGCCCGTCAGCACAAAGAAGAAAATACAAGGATAAGCGAGAAGTTTTTCTTGCAAAGCTGCTGATCTATCTTGTAGCACTTGCTGTAATTATGGTCATCATTGTGATATGCATCGGCTGCAAACACAATCAGACAGATACTCCTGCCAAGACCGATTCAAAGATAACAGTAGATTACGGTGATACAAACGTCGATGAGAATGCAAGGATCACCACATTTCTGCAAAACGACGTACTCTATGTCAATTTCTCACAGCTTGCCATCCAATGTGAAATGACGATCACAGGCTCTGACAAGGAACAAACCTTCTCTGTTAAAAACGGTGAGACCACCGAGACCATGGTCATCAAGGCTGATTCGCTAATTGCAGTTATAAACGGTGTTGAGGTCAACATGCCTTACAAGGCTCTGCTCAGAAACTCAAGCATCTGGCTGAGCGCTGACTTCATTACGAAAGCAGTGCACGGAGTAACTGTTAATTATAACAAGGATACAAAGGTACTGACGTGCAAGCGCACCGAGCTGAACGCAAGCACGCCCGCAAATCCGCTGTATGAAAACGTCACATTCGCGTTTAATGTAACGCAACCGATAGAAACACTCAAGGATCCCGATACATCCGGACAAATAGGATCAACAGATACCGGTCGTCCTTCCGGGGATACAAATAAAGCACCCGAAACGGAAAAGCCGCCTCAAACAGAAAAACCAAAATACGATTTTCTGCTTGACCTGTCCGCCTATGAGCAGTATATGGATCCCGCAAACAGAGATGATTATCTGACGCTTTCAAACAAAAATAAGTATCTTGATTCCGATTACGTTCCTAAGAATCTGACCAAGGTCTACAAGGCAACATCATCTGCCGATAGAAACAAAATGGTTTACGTCGCGGCGATGGCATTTGAGGCTATGGTAAAGGAAGGGGATGCTAACGGTCTTAATATTAAACCGCTGAGCGGATACCGTTCTTATTCCACTCAGAAATACACCTTCCAGAACTGGCTCAACATTGAGATAAATAACGCAAAGAAGAATGATCCGAGCTTAACCGAAGATCAGGCTTATGATATCGGTTACTCAGTCGCATCTATGTATAGTGCACCTGCAGGAGCAAGCGAACATCAGCTCGGTCTCGCGATGGACGTAAATTCATTGGAAGAATCATTCGGTTCTACTCCTGAAGGAAGATGGCTTGCCGCTAACTGCTATAAGTTCGGCTTTATTCTTCGATATCCCGAAGGAAAAACCGATATAACCGGATACATCTACGAGCCTTGGCACTTCAGATTTGTCGGCCGTTATCATGCGGAACGAATGACAAAGCTTAACATGTGTCTCGAAGAGTATCTTGCTTATATCAACAAAACCTGATAACTAAAAAATGAAGCACCGATTGATCGGTGCTTCATTTTTTAGTTAAAAACATTATCGCAGTTTTGAGTATATAGCTCTGTTCTCGTAATACTGTATCTTGTCTCCGCTGTGTAATCATCCTTGGAAAGATCAAGAGCATCGTAAATGATGTTCACAACATACTCGGGATTAAGATAATCAGCACTTGATGCACTGAGAACGGTGTTAAATAACAGTCGTCCGTCATTAGCTTTTATATCATACGAGAAAATATACGGCAGTATATTCACTTCCTTATCTCCGCTTTTGGATCGCTTGATGATCAGAAGCTCGTTTGCAGAAAACACAGAGTTGAGTTTATCAACAGACGATCTGTCAATGGAAGGATCAAAGATCTCTATCGAATAACCTGAATATAAAGCTTCACTGAATTTTGAAGAGGGCTCATATACAGCAAGTACCTGCATATCACCGGGAAACTGCAATGAAAGTGCTCTTTTTATTTCCTCGCAGGACATTTCCCTGTCGATCTTTATGTCCAGATACTCGCATACACTCGCGCATCCGATCGAAAGAGGTGTAGAGAATACAAGCTTGGGGATCGGGTTAAAGCCTTCAGTATACTTTACAGGAATACGGGCACGGATAACAGCTCGTGTCATAGTTCTCACAAGATCGAGGTGTGAAATATAAACCAGATCACCGCATTTAGAAAATTTGATACGTATCTTCTTTGGTTTGTCAAGAGGGGCAAGCTCTTTTATCATTTGCAGCATGTTCTCTCACCTCCGAAAGAAGATGCACCGCATCCTTTACACTGCTCACGGCAGTTAACGGTCGTCTTTTCATTATATGCCTTATGCCGCTCATTCAGGAGATACTTTTTAGTAACACCGCAGTCGATAATATCCCAAGGCAGTATTTCATCTTCGGGTATCTCGCGGTTAGCATAAAATGCAGGATCTACACCGCATGCAGCAAACGCCTCCATCCACTTATCATAATCGAAGCATTCATCCCACGCATCAAACTTTATACCCATTTGATGTGCTTTTACAAGAACGGGTGCAAGCAGCCTTGACCCCCTTGCCATGACAGCCTCAAGATGCGAGACCTTTTTGTCATGATAATGATATTTTATCTTTTTATCGGTAATGCAGCTTCCGAGATACTCCTGCTTTCTGTCAAGAGTCTCGATCGTATCCTGTGCTTCCCACTGGAAGGGCGTGAAGGGCTTGGGGATAAAGCAAGCAACACTTATGGTGACCTGCGGAGGTCTCTGACGGTTTCTCTCGGGATTTTGGTAATAAGCGTTAAGCACATTCTTGGCAAGTGCAGCAATTCCTGCAATATCCTCATCGGTTTCTGTCGGGAGACCATCCATGAAATAAAGCTTTACGGATGTTTTCTTAGCAGAAAACGCTACATTCACGGCACGTATAAGATCCTCTTCGGTAACGCACTTGTTTATAACGTCGCGCATTCTCTGAGTACCTGCCTCCGGAGCAAAGGTTATACCGCCGGTACGGACGCTTGACACCTTATCCATAAGCTCCTTTGTGAAGCTGTCAACACGAAGTGAAGGCAATGACAAGCTTACCATCTCGTCATCTGTCCATTCAAGAAGCATGTCTGTCAGCTTATCGACCTCACTATAGTCGCTTATACTGAGACAGCACATTGAAATCTCATCATATCCCGAATTCTCGTATGCTGCTTTTGCCTGCTCACAAAGAACCTCAGGAGACTTTTCTCTTATAGGACGGTATATCATACCCGCCTGACAAAATCTGCACCCTCTGATACATCCTCTGTAGACCTCAAGTGTAATTCTGTCCTGTACAGTTTCAATGTAGGGCATATATGTATCTACAGGAAAATATGCCTTGTCGAGATCCTTTATTATGCGCTTTCTGACCTTAGTGGGGATATCATCATATTTCGGTGTAATACTCTTTATGGTATTATTATCATTATACTCGACAGTATAAAGCGAAGGGACATAAAAGCCCTCGATCTGAGCAGCTCTGTGAAGGAACGCTTCTTTAGTGTAGCTTCCCTGCTCTTTCATTTCAATATACAAGCGGGCAAGCTCAACAAGAGCCTCTTCTCCCTCACCGATAGAAAAAATGTCGAAGAATTCAGCGACAGGCTCGGCATTATAAGCGCATGGACCGCCGCCTACTATTATAGGGTAAGAATCATCTCTCTCAGACGAATAAAAAGGAATGGAGGCGAGAGAAAGCATGTTCAGCACATTCGAATAGCACAACTCATACTGCAAAGTAAACGATACAATATCAAAACCGCGAACAGGATCTCGTGACTCGTGAGCAAAAAGCGGGATATTGTTATCCCGCATTTTTTGCTCCATATCATGCCATGGTGCAAATACCCTTTCGCACCATACATCTTTCATCTGATTAAGACACCCGTACAGTATCTTCATACCGAGATTTGACATTCCGATCTCGTATGTATCGGGAAAACAGAATGCCCATCTGAGTTTGATATCCGATTTATTCTTTATTATCTGTCCACGCTCACCGCCGCTATATCTGCCGGGGCGTGTAACTGATTTTAATAGATTGGAAGAAAACATTAACTAATTACCTTTATAAAAATGATCAGTGATTGATGTAAAGCTTTGTAGAGATTATGGTAGGTATAGTCCAGAGCAGCTGATACAGCACAATTATCGCAGAATGGAAAGGAGCGACGTTAAACACGGTAATAAACGCGCAAAGGATCATACCAATTATCATCGCAAGTATTTTTACAGAGTTGGTAGAAGAACGTATGTTATAAAGTCTTTCACACACAACAGTTGCATCAACCGTGCTCTTGGCACCGGAGAGAGAAACTACACCCGAGCTTATACGTTCACACGTTGCAGGTGCCGCCTCATCGGCTTTGAGCTTAACAACTCTGATAGGGTACTTGTTTGTATTTATGTATCTGGACAAAAGCTCGTTATCTATATTGGGATCATAGGTCTTGAGAACTCCGCAAATACCGCAGCTTGCCATACGAGCAATAACATTCTCAAAGTCTACGTCAAGACTGTACTTTATATAGAATTTAGCGCAAAGGAAATTCTCCTCAGCAATATACAAATGCGTGTACTTGCTGTCGTCGTTTTCGTCTTTTCTCGGATAAATACCGTACTTGGAGAGGAAGGATGGTTTACCAAGAAGAACCCGCCTGCCATCTACATAAGCCTCGATGCCGTCATCCTCACAAAGAGTGACCTGCACATCATCGGACGTTCCGATCTCGACTGTAGATACAGAGAATACATCAGAGAGAGGTCCGCCGAGCTTACCAAAGACACTTGCGGCATTATACAGTATCTTGTCAATACGGGAGTCTCCGTAAACCTTGACGCTCTTAAGCTTTACACAATATGATGGAAAGATATCTTTGTCAACAAAAGAAATGATAGAAGAGCCGGAATATTCCTCAAGCGACACGTCACCTATTATTGCAGAGCCGCTCTCATAAACGCGAGCGGAAGCTTTTGAAACAGGCCATGCAAGTGAAAAATATACTGCAAACGGAAGGAACACAGAAAATGACATGTTTGCAAGCTTTAATGCAAGAGAGGCGTTATTGTTCATCAAAAATGAAGCTACAAAAACGACGATCATAGCGCAGAATGTCAGGGGAAGAAGAATTTTGTCATGAGGAGAGCTGTCAGCCTGCTTTGTCCTTGCAAAGAAATCATCGATGAATTCTGCCTTCTGAATACCGATCACCTTCACTTCCTCGCCCTCATCAAGCTGCTCATAAGCCTTGACCTCGGCAGAATCTGCATTGCCAACGCTAACGATCGCGGCCGATTTCGGCTTTTCATTAGAAATGATCTTGAAGGCACGGTAATCACGCATGACTATCTTAGACTCATAGATCATGGAGAGAAGGAGTGCTACTCCTGCTGTAAAATTGTAAAGTACTATCTCACCGCCGATAAAGCAAGTCGCTATATCAACCAGTACAGCTACCAAGAAGATCGAGGAAGCAATACTGTTAGGAGAGGGACGGAAGGAGAAAAGATCCTTGAAGCCCTTCTTTATTACCGAGAAGGAGAGTGCAGCGCAGATAAGAAGCATCTGCATATCTATCATTATATGAGAAACGGGATATGCCTGCTGGTCGAGAATTCCGTGGATCTTATATCCGAATATTCCGATATTCTCGATCACAAGCATTAAAAGGC
>JAZMZS010000011.1:0-4987 GCA_045586105.1 Eubacteriales bacterium
ACATGGCTACGATCCGACTTCGGCTAACTTCTACGCTTCTATCCACTATGCAGTCGGATACGCTACGGCAACCTCTCCGTGGGGTCCCTTTACAAAGTCTCCCTCAAACCCGATACTTACCTCCGACGGAGACACCACGATGGGAACGGGACACAACAACATCATGTTCTCTCCCGACGGAAGCGAGTTGTTCTGCGTTTATCATTCACTCAAGAACAGACGTAACAACGACGACGGAAGAGTTCCTAATCTCGACCGTATGATATTCGACGAGAATGGCAACCTTTCTATAGAGGGTCCCACCGTAACGGCTCAGCCTCTGCCGAGCGGCACGCAAGAGTGACGGCGCCGCCTTTGAGGTAGAAAATGAAGATAGCGATTCTCGGCACGGGAAGCTGGGGCACCGCCCTCGGTCAGGTGCTATGCGACAACGGACACGAGGTATGCATGTACGGTGTCGAGCCCGCGCAGATAAAGGATATAAACGAAGCTCACCGCAACACGGCGTATTTTACGGATGCGGAGATACTTCCCCTCTCCCTGCGCGCAACTACGGATATTTCCGAGGCGGCTGACGGAATGGATGCGTTTCTGTGCGCGGTCCCGTCAAAATTCATTCCCGATGCTATATCGAAAATAGCCCCTTACGTAAAGGAAGACACCCTTTGCATCAACGCATCCAAGGGCTTTGACACAAAGACCTACTCGCGGCTCTCCACGCTTATTTCAAAGTCTCTCGGAGAAGATAAGCACAATCCGATAGTATCTATCATCGGCCCGAGCCACGCGGAGGAGGTCATAAAAAGGATGATAACCTCGGTATGTGCCGTCAGCCGTGACATTTCTGCGGCAGAGGCGGTACAGAGGCTCTTCTCAAACGATTATATGCGCCTCTACGTAAATACGGACGAGCTCGGATGCGAGTACGGCGCGGCAATTAAAAACGTAATTGCGATAGCCTCGGGCATCAGCGCGGGACAAGGCTGGGGAGACAACGCAAAGGCGGCACTCGTCACCCGCGGACTTGCCGAAATGATCCGCTACGGTATGGCAAAGGGCGGAAGATTCGAGACCTTTGCGGGACTGACGGGTGTAGGTGATCTTGTCGTAACATGCTTTTCCGAGCATTCCCGCAACTACAGAGCGGGGCTGAAGATAGGCAGAGACAACGGCACGGAGGATTTTTACCGCACCAACAAAAGCACGGTCGAGGGTATCGATTCCTGCCGTGCTATCTACGAGGACGTCCACAAAAACCACCCCGAGCTTACTATGCCCCTCGTTGATGCGCTCTACGGTGTTCTCTTTGAAGGAATAGCGCCGTCAGACGGCATCAGTGCACTTATGCACAGACCGCTCAAGATCGAAAACAAGTAAAAAAGGAACGAATATGAAAAAGAAATTAATCACTCTCGCGTGCTTTGTGCTCGCCGCACTTCTTCTCTGCTCCTGCTCGTCGAGCCCCAAGGCAACCGGCACGCATTACGCGCAGATAGAAATGGAATCGGGCGGTGTTATCACGCTTGAGCTTTACGGAGATATAGCACCTATCACCGTCGGAAACTTCAAGAAACTTGCCGAGGCAGGCACTTACGACGGAACTATCTTCCACAGAGTTATCCAGAACTTCATGATCCAAGGCGGAGATCCTACGGGCACGGGCGCAGGCGATCCGTCCATCCCGAAAATCAAAGGAGAATTCTCCGCGAACGGTGTCAAAAACACGCTCTCTCACACCCGCGGTGTCATTTCAATGGCTCGCTCAAGCGACAGTATGAACAGCGCATCGAGTCAATTTTTCATCTGTGATGCAGATTCCCCCCATCTTAACGGTAAGTATGCTGCGTTCGGACGCGTTATCGCAGGAATGGACGTAGTTGACAAGATCGCGGCAGTCGCTACCGATTATTACGAGCGTCCCACCTCTGTCCAGAGAATGAAGAGCGTCAAGATGATAGACAAGGCAACCGCAGACGCGGCAGTAGCGGCAGAAGCGGCGGCAACGGCAAATAATTAAAACTTCACATATACAAGGAGAACAAAACAATGGTACAGATCACAATGGAAGACGGCGGAATCATCAAGATCGAGCTTCTGCCCGAATACGCACCCATCACCTGCGCTAACTTTGAAAAGCTCGTAGGCGAAGGCTTCTACGACGGACTTATTTTCCACAGAGTTATATCCGGCTTCATGATCCAGGGCGGAGACCCCACGGGCACGGGCTGCGGCGGCTCTGATGAGAATATCAAGGGCGAGTTCGCTATGAACGGAGTAAGAAACGCACTCTCTCACGAGCGCGGAGTAATTTCAATGGCTCGCTCGGCACACCCCAACAGCGCATCCAGCCAGTTCTTTATCTGCCACGACGACGCTAAGTTCCTCGACGGACAGTACGCCGCTTTCGGCAGAGTAGTCGAAGGCATGGACGTAGTTGACCGCATAGCAGAGACCGAAACGAACGGCCAGGACAGACCCTTCGAGGTCCAGAGAATGGCAAAGGTCGAGCTGATATAATAATAGGATCAAAGTAATAGACGGGGAGAACCTTTTGGTAAAAGGGTTCTCCCCGCACCCTTCTCCAAAAGTTTTTATGAATTATACGTCAAAAAACCGTGCCTGCTCTTTTGCAAGAGAAGACAACGGTTTTTACGTTTTAGCGTTATTATATTTATCGGAATAACGGTTAATTAAAACATCATGTGGTCGCGGATAAGCTTGATATCGGCGAGTCTCGGCTGGAGGGAGGGGTCGAAGGGGCCGTAGTTCTGTACTGCAAGGTACATACACACGCCTGCGTTGCATCCGACCTGGCGCACGAGCTTATGGCAGGGGCCTGAGCAGAGATAGAGGAACTTTCCGCCGATCTCGTTTTTGAGGGTAAGTATAGTCTCAAAGCATTCGGGAAGCTCCGCGATATCCTCGGTGACGTTTACTATCTTAACTACGTCAACGCCGCGCTCCTTCTGTGCGCGTGCGATCTTGAGCGTTTCCTCGCAGGAAAGCTTTGCGTGGGTATGGCAAGACATAAGCACCTCGCCGCCGCGTGCGTGGATCTCGTCGATAAGCTTTTTCTGCTTTGCGACTGCCTCCTCGTCGTAGGTTATCTCATACTTGGAGGGGCAATATACGTCGCCCATAACGTCGATCAGCGTAGCGCCCGCTTCAAGCGCCATCATAAGAAAATCGACGAGCTCCTCATCGGTGAGCCCCTTGCTGTCGTTTCCTCTGTAGCTCGTAGCGTAAATGGGAAGATCGCCGCAGGCGGCAAAGATCCTCTTGAGCTCTTCGAGCGTGCGGTACTCTCTCTTGAGCTTTTCGAGCTGGATTCCGATAGCCTCGGCGCCGTCGGCGACAGACGCCTTTATTTTTTCGATACAAGCGTCGGGGGTGGTACATAGCACCATCGCGCAGAGTATCGGCTTTTCACTGTTCAAAAATGAAGGTTTCATTGGTTTTACCTCGCGTAAACATAATATGTTAATTATATAATATCCCCTCCGACGGCATTTTTCAAGTAATATCGTAACAAACGGTATTATAGTGTTTATAGTTAGTAGAAAAGTATCACGAAACAATCCGCAAAAATGAAAATGTACACAACTTGGCAACAATAATGTGCTATAATGTACTCAAAAGATTGCGAGAAAAACACGGAGGTGACGGTATATGTCAAGGATACTTATCGTTGAAGATGAAAAACTGATAAACGACCTCATAAAAATGAATCTGGAGCTTGTAGAAGCATCGCACAACGAACGGTATCGTTGATAAGGGTGCCGTGCTAAGACTGCTCTCGGAGAGGTACGATGAATTCTTAGTTCAATAAATATGCAAAAAAAAGAAAACAGGAGGCTTCACATATGAAAAGACTTTATCTCAGAATATGCAGCGTTGCGCTCGGCGTGCTTTTTGCATCCGCGTCACTCGTCGGCTGCGGCACGGAAGCACCACAGACAAGTAACCGTGAGCCGACGCCCGCTATATGTGCGCAGACGTATATCTACGAGCCGATGCACGCAGAGCACGAGCTTGAGGCAGGCGAGCCGCCGTTTACGTTGCCGGACTTTGAGCTTGATCGGAAGGAACGCTACTATCCGTTCGGGGAAAATACGAGCTATTATTATAAAAACGTTTCGGCAACCGAGCTTAAAAGCTACGTCGAAAAGCTTGAAAGCGAGGGTTTTCTCTCCGTTACTTACTCGGACGAAACGGCAATGCTGTACAGAGAAGACTGCGCCGTCAACTTCAGCGGACACGGCATCAAAAAAGAAAGCGTCGACGTCACGATGACCTACTACTTACGTTCTGAGCATACCTCCGCCGAAGCGGCAGCACCCGAAAAAGCCAAAGAGCTGATAGACGAAATTATGTACGGTGAAAATAAGGCTGCGTTCCCTCCTATAGACGTTACCCCCGAAGGACTGTACGAAGCAAGCGGACTGCAAATATTCGCTCAGCCTGAGCATGATCACCCCGAATACAGTAATCACAGGATAAGACTGTATCTCGTCTACCGCGGTATCGACGTAAGAGAAGGCTATTGCAATGCGGCGGTCGCGGATACAGACGGCAACGGCAAGGACGAGACGTGGATAGTTGAGTGCGGTAAAACCTCCGGAATATACACGTTTACCCTGGTAGGCTACGAAGACGGCGACGTAAAATACGATCAATACTTCCAATCCCGAGTAATACACCCGAAATTCTCTATAACGGACGGTCGGCTGACGCTTGACTTCAAGCGTCTTGCCGATGGGAAAATCGAAGGTGAATACCTAAGCTACGATATCGTTATCAAGAAAGATTCCTCGCTTGAGCTCATCTGCAAAGCACCCGAAGGCGAATCGGAGCGCGTCGTCGCTTACCCCCCAGTCCCGGATAAAGAGTAAGGAGAGCGCCGAGGCTCTCTTCAAAAGCATGAAAAATAAAAAATATCCGCTGCGCAGCGGATATTTTTTATTTTTCATGATTCATTTTTATTATA
>JAZMZS010000012.1:0-3252 GCA_045586105.1 Eubacteriales bacterium
ACTTACCGTATATCTTTGGAATTCAGGAAATATTTTCTTTTTACAAATAAAACAGACAGCTATTGACAAAAGCATCTATTCATAATACAATGAATAGGTATACATAATTTGTAAAAAATGCGGTTTTTATCTCCGTTTTGCATAAACACCGTATATCCTGTTTGTAGATAATACACACAGGGGGATTATAATTGTCAACAGGAAATATTTGATCATGAAAAAAGAAAAGAAGGCTGCTTCCGGAAAACCGAAAAAGAAGAGCAGAGTAAAAAAATACATACTGAGGTCGCTTCTTATACTTGTTACGCTTATACTGATGCTGATCACGGCTGTGGTTGCAGCCGTTGCGACCGTGGCGTACGGACCGAGCAAGAGCATAAGAGAGGGGCTTGTCCTCTCAGCCACACAGGCGAGCGCGACCAAATGGGTGCCGGGACTGTTTTTGTCGGATGAGGAGGTCGCGGATATTCTCGAGCGCGGATCTGCTGTAAATGAAGAGGTCGTCAGCTTTGAGGATTACAAGAACACGTATACCGACGAGGGAGTACACGGAAGTGCAGGCACAGAGCAGGGAAGCCTGGGGAGCTCCGGTGAGCAAGAGGATGAATGGGCGCATGACGAGGACGGTATCAAGCTCAGCACCTTCTACGGAAGCAATTTCAAGGCTTATATGCTTCTTGTGCGCGACCCGTCGAGGCTCTACGTTGCCTGCTCGGGAGGCTTTGGCAATCCCGAGGGCAGAGGCAAGGATATATTCGGAATAGCGAGCCAGGAAGGGTGTATAGCGGCGGTAAACGGCGGTGAATTTCCCGACGGTCAGGGTATCGGTACGGGCTCACAGCCGATCGGGCTGACATATTCAAGGGGCAGAGTTGCATGGAATCAGCAGACCTCGAAGAGCTTTATCGGTATTGATAAAAACAACAAGCTCGTGGTGCTCAACGATATTACCCCCGCGAGAGCGCAGCAGCTCGGCATCCGCGACGGCGTAAGCTTCCAGCCCACCGCATCGGAAAACGTGCTTATAACCAATGACGGCGAGAAGATCACCATCCACCGCCACGACGGAGACAAGGCGAGAGCTCAGAGAACCGCGATCGGACAGAGAGCGGACGGAGCAATAATTCTGCTCGTTACAGACGGCAGGACCGCAGCAAGCGCGGGAGCTACCTACAATGACATTACCGAAATAATGGTAAAGCATGGTGCGGTGACTGCGGGAATGCTTGACGGCGGCTCATCATCTGTCATGTACTATGACAAATTCTACGAAAAATACCCCGACAGGTATCCCGAAGACGAGCTTGACAGACTTCAGAAGAGGGGCCTTGTAAACAGATACGTGGCGTTTGCTTCTCCGAGAACGATACCTACGTTCTTCTGTGTCGCCCCCGAAAGGTAATATCTGAAAATGAGTAAAAAGAAAAAACATAAGAAAAAGCACCAAAAGCATAACGGCACGGCAAAAAAGCATAATGCTGCCGCTTTGTCGGCGGGTGCTTCCGAAAAGAATAAAAAAGCCGAGCCCGATGCGGTTGAGTGTGATGTAAAAATAACAGCCGCTGACGCAGGTGCAGACACAAGCGCGCCTGTACAGGAGGACATAGAAGATACCGCCGCACAGCAGACGGAGACTGACGGACATAAGCAAAAAAAGAAGCGCCGTTTCCCCGTGTTCTGGGTGCTGTACCTGCTTTTTATTGCGGCGTTTTGCGTTGCGCTGTGGTTTGGCGTGCGGTTTTTGACGGGTGTTCTGGCAGAATATGAGGCTGTACAGCCCGAATATGCCGCAGAGGACGTCTTTTCGGAGCATTTCGCACATCCCGATATCGAACGGCTTTTGGAAATGACGAGCACCGAGTATGCTCTGTTTGAAACTCACGAAAAGGTCATAGAGTATCTCACCTCACAGATAGCGGAAAAGGAGATAACCTACTCGGAATCGAGCGCCGCAGGAGAAGAGGGGATATTTACCTATAACGTCTTTTGCGGAGGAGCACGCTTTGCCGTGTTCAGAATAGAGCAGGGGCCCGATGCGACCGAGCACGGCTTTCCTATCTACGTGCTGAAGGACGTAAGGCTCACCTTCTCGCTTCCCGACAATGCCTACAGCTTTTTGATCCCCGATGGCTATACACTGTATGCGAACGGCGTTGAGGTCCCCCGCAGCTTTATTTCGGGAGAGCCTGTTCCGACAGAAGCGTACCGGATCACCTCGGGGGAGCTTGGTGTCAGATATATTCCATACAGAGTTGACGGCTTTCTTTCTACGCCCGAGTTTGAGGTGAAGGACCGGGACGGCGCGGACTGCGGTTATGAATATGACGAGGACAAGGATCTCTATCACATCGATGCAGAGAGCATAACGATTAGGCTTCCCGAGGGATATACTCCATATTTCGGGGAGCATGCCGTGGATATCAAATACATGGCTGAGGGCACAAGCGAGCCTTCCGTCTATAACTCATATCTCAGAGAGGGCGCTTCGCCTGTCAATTATGTCAGCTATACGGTAAACGGCTTTATAGATATGCCCGAGGTAACTGTGAAGAACACTCAGGGCGTTGTGTGCGGTATCCGCTTTGATGAAAAAACACGTACCTACGAGTCTCTGCCCGCATATGACGAAAAAATGCAGGCTGAGCACGAGCAATGGATACTTCGTGCGCTTGAGAAGCTTACGCTCTATCTGCAGCTGGTCCCGGGAACACAAAAGGATGACGTGATCGGGTACTTTGATACCTCGAGCGATATCTGGAGGGCTTATGCCGAGATGAATCCCGATTGGAATTACGAGGCATATTCCTATGACTTTGAGAATGAGAGCGTGTCGGATCTTATCGTGTATGATGACGCTCACTTCTCCTGCCGAGTGACCATGCATTATATCGGCTACAGAGGCTCGGGCAGGCATGAGGATATCACTGACAAGATCGTGTTCTTCAGAAGGATCGGCTCGAGATATTATATCTATAATATGGTAAACAGAGAGGCGGTCTCCGGACTCGGAATGTTTGACGTTCAAAAGGATCAATAGATGTAAGAAAGTGCGCCGTCGGCGCACTTTCTTATTGCGTAGGAAATTGCGTAAAAAATGTTTGGCAAGGATACCTTCCCGACTGTCATCCTCGAGCCTCGCTTGCATATTTTCCGTCACCGCTCAGACATGCCTCCGCGAGCCTGCTCGCGTATGCATATCTTGCCGAGAACCTGCAAGCCCGCAAGCGAGCTTACAGAACCTCGGGCGCTTAC
>JAZMZS010000013.1:0-4311 GCA_045586105.1 Eubacteriales bacterium
AAATTGCCGCCCTCGTTCCAGCCTGCAGTATGTGCGAAGTTCTCGGGAGAAGAGCCGTCCTTGGTGCCTGCACCCGACCAGCCTACGTAGTACGTCTGAGTACCGGTAGCCTTGGGCTCCTCGGGAACTGTGATCGTTGCGGGCTCATCAGCAAATGCTCCAACTACTCCGAGGGGCAGAAGCATCAGAACTGCAAGAACAACTGATAAAATTCTTTTCATTTCTTTCACCTCATATTTTTAGCGGCATCAACCGCTATTAAGATAGTATTATTATACTACATTCAATCAGATATGTAAAGTCTTTTCTTCCATTTTTGTTCTCTATTTCCTTGTTTTTAAACATTTATTATTCAATAATGCGATGTTTTTCTGTTGAATCTGTTCAAACATTCCCGTAAACTTGGATATAACTCAAAGCTCTGCAGGATCGTTACACTCTTCTCGCCCTCAGATCCTTCGGACACAAGCGTCCTCGAGGATGACAGGGCGGTTGAAGCTCTTAGCAAAAGCGTTCCTTATGCAATTTCATATGTAACTAAAAAAACAGACCATCACATTAAGCTGTAGCGCATACATGACAGTCTGTTTCATTCTGAGGTCTCGGTCGTGTCACTATCCGGCGACGAGGTTTCTGTGTCAGGACCGCCTGTTTGTTCGGGACCGGGCTGCGGGATCGGGCGCTCTATCACATTTCCTCCGATCTCAAGAGGTTTGGGAAGGACAGTCTCTCCCTCCGTAATATAAAGTTCTGCATCCGAATTGTCATAATTATAGTTTGACGAGGTTCCCCAGCTCGGTATAAATCTCACGGTTGCGGGAGCTTCGAGAGTGATCTTGAAGGTAAGCTTGTTTCTCTCTCCGTCTTGTGCGTTGATGTCCTTTCCGATCTGCTGGGTATGATAGGTCATGTCAGAGGGCTGAGGATCCATTACCTCCGGTTCTGCACCGTTCTTCCCTTCTTCCATTACCACCGTTGACAGATAATCCACAGTCACGATGCAGAAGCCTGTTGAAGCTGTGTTATCGTCTCCGATCGTCAGCTCAACCTCGTAGGTTTTCGGGAAAGTATCCTTTTCTGTAGCTACTATCTTTTTTGCTACCGAAATCTCTCCATTTATCTTTATACGGCAGTCGAGGTCATAATATGCCGTCATCATGGGCATACGTGATGTTTCCGTCGCACAGAGAAAATGCGCATAAGCGGCAATAGCCATCTGGGCAAGTATAAGCACAACAACAGCGATCGTCAAAGCGATGCGTGTCAATAGTACCTTTTCGCTGATGATTCCTTCGCCTTTTTTCGGTACATATAAATACTCTCGATATAATCTTCGCAAGAGGCGACCTCCTTTCCTTCAAAATGTCAAAAGTTAAAGTAATGTTGGCGGTGCTCAAAGCACACCGCATTTTCAATGTGCTTTGAGCACCGCCAAAGCCTGATGTGCGAGGCTTTGGCAGGTGTTTTATGTTGTTTTACATAAGAGGTATGTATCTCTCGGCGAGATATGCGATATCCTCCATAGTGAGCATTCCCTTCGCTATTGCGACCTTGAGGTAAGCACCGTTGAATACTTCAAACGCTTCCTCGGTGATCATATTACCGAAGTCCTCAATAGTGAACAGTCCGTATGCGGCAATATCAGCTGCCTTCTTCTCTTCGTCATAGCACATTCTGTCTGTGTCTACCTCGAAGATGTTGAAGAGTCCCGATATACCTCCGGGCATCGAAAGCACACCGTTTGTGAAATAGCAGAGATGCTTTGCGGTAACGGGAGACCATGCAGTAGTAAGCTCGGTCTCGATCTCTACGTCTACAAGAACAGCCTCGCCGCGGTTTCCGTCAGCAAGAGTGACAAAGCGGTGACCGATATAATCCTCGCAGCTGTCGGCGGTGATATATACGTATCTGCCAAGATCGAGATCAAAGAAGCCATGCTCATATATGACCTCAACCTCACTTCCGTCAGAGAAGAAGAGGCGGATGATCTCGTATTCTCTGAGAGGCTCTCTGTCAACAAATACTATAGGTGCTATGTCGAATGCGCCCGTCTCGAGATTCCATACAAGAAGCATCTCATCGCCGGTAAGAGCGTCTGCTCTCTTCTGAGTTCCGTCAGAGAGTGTGATCAATGTATCACCCGTCACGCAGCTGCCGCCCGAAGAGGATGTAAGCAACGACTTGGTACCCGAGCAGAAGTCGGAATACTTATACTCATTCTCGGTATCCTCAGTTATAGACCAGGTGTGGTTGAAGCTGAGCGCCTCGTCGGTAGCATTATCACGGAATACGTAAGATACGTTGATCGTTCTTGCGGAGTTTCCTGTGTTGACAAGTCCGTTGGAAGAAGCAGGCAGGAAATAAAGCGTTCCGTCACATACAACAGGCATTGCGTATACGTTGTTTCCGCTATGGACCTGTCCGCCTGTCATAACAAGCGTAAAGTCGGGACCTGTGAGCGTGTAGGTGTTGGCAGTTCCGTTAAGCTGTCCTGACGCGGAAGGAGTATAGTCTGCAAGATTGATCGTCTTGTATGTGGAATCCACAGTGCTCCAGTACTTGATGGTTATTCCTTCAAGTGCAGGAACCGCTCCGTGCCATGTGCCTCCCTTGGAGGTTGCAACGCAAACGCCCGCGCCCCATGCTGTGGTTACAGTCTCGGGCTTGTTGATGCTCGTCTTTGTTGCTATGATAACGAATGCACTCTCGCACTCTTCACCGTCTACGGTGTATACAAGTGTGTAATTGAAGTTGCCGACACCGAGAGCGACTGCGGTATTCGTGTCTACAGCATTTCCGCTTGCATCGCGAACAGTGTAGCTGATCTGTGTGCCGTACTTGCTGAGCGTGAAATCGGCGAAGCTGAAGCTGTAAGCGCCGGCATCGAGATTGACCGTCAGCTTAGTAGTCCAATGACCGTTTACCGTATCGAACTCGGTCGAGACCACACGGTTCTCGTTCGCATCTGCATATGTCAGCTCGGGAGCGATAGTCTCATATCCCTCGGGAGCATATACGCTCTCGGATGCATAACTCGAATGTATGCTTCCTGTGGTATTCTTGTAAGAGTAGACCTTAGCAACTACCTGACCGTATTTGATCACGTCAGCATATCCGTAAGGAATATCAGCCGCATTGGTTCTGTTATCGTTTATGACAGGATCGGAAAGAGGTGCTCCAACGTCGCTCGGCATATAAGCGAAGCCGAGGTTGAGAGAATCCTTACCGTTGATGCTGTGCACAAAGTCGGTCTGAGCAAGCAGCTCGGAAACGAGCGACTGTCCTGCCTCGGGTACGTACTGAGAATCGTCTGAATCAGCCCATGCGTACTGTACAAGCTCACCCTCGAGAGTGATGGGAGCTGTGTTTCCGCTTGCATCGCACATCATGAGAACGCTGAGTCCCATTACGGTGTTAGAGGTAGTGTTTACATTAGCCTGGATCGGCTTCTGGATAAGAGTTGTATCGCGGAGAACGAGTCCCGATGCGGAGGAGTTGACCTGAATGTTCGCTACTGCACCGCCGTAGACCGTTGTGTTATCAAGAACAGTAGTTCCCGATGTTACATATATAGCAGCACGTCCGCCGGAGATGTAAGAGTTGTTTATCTTGTTATATCCGGTAGCGAGGATACCGCTTCTGATATTGTAGTATCTTACCTTGCCGTTTGCATCGGTCTCGGAGGGGTTGCCGTTCTCGGACTTGTTGGAGCTGTACAGGATCGCATGCGAGAAGTTAGGGCATACGATACGTACATTGTCAAGCGTACCGTTATCCATTGTAACAAACGCATAACCCATATCAAGTGCCACAACGTCGCTCGAGCAGGTAAGAGTGAAGCCGTTACCGTGGAGTGTGTAGCCGTTCTTTACCTCAATGCTGCTAAAGCCTGCATTCTTGAGAAGTACTACGTTATTTGCAGTCGCGCTTGCGGCGCCCGTAGTGTTCTTTGCATTTACTACCTCAAGCTCAAGAGCTGCGGGGATAGTAAATCCATCGTCGGTTATAGTTACAAGGACAAGTCCCGTTCCGTCAAAGTCAACGGTTGCCTTGGTCCAATCGGTGTTTGCGCTGAAGGCTCCCGAAGCATCACCGGAGATGTTTGTCACGGTAACTGTTACGTTGCCGATAGAAACACCGTCTATAGCCTTGAAGAGCGTAGAAAGTGCTACCGCACCGTCATTACCTACACGATAAGTAAACTTGTCTGTATGCTCGAATACGAGAGCAAATCTGTCGATATGCTCGCATACCTTTACCGTTGCTGTTGTTGCAACACAGTAATCGTTGTCGGTGATGCTGAATTCGTAT
>JAZMZS010000014.1:0-10760 GCA_045586105.1 Eubacteriales bacterium
GGTAAACTGTTACTAAAGGAAAGCGGGGCAGTTGTTACAGCAGAAGCATCATTTAAGAAAGATGTTCCTATACTCGCCTATGCATATGGCGTTTTTGAATTGAAGGGAGAGGTCGAAGGAACCTTTAGCTGGCAAAAGAAAAGTGCTGGTGTCATGGCACCACAAATTTCAGCATCTTTTGGACTGACACCATCTTTGGGGATTGCAGGAGGCATGATTACTCCAGACGGAAAGAAATGGGTTGCTGTGGGGGGCGGTTTGTGGGGTACCGCCGAGGTGGATGTGGTACCCGCTAAATCGTTTGAAGAAGCATTAACGTTTGCTATAGAAGGTGGAGCGTATTTATCTGCTTATTTTTTAGATCAAGAGCAGCGAGCAACAATTCCTTTTGGAAGAGTGCAGCTCTATCCACAGCAAAACAAATCTTCTTTATCGTATTCCAATGCATCTGTTGAGGTGATGAATTCTACAGAGTTGGATACTGAAACGGATACTGTATTTCAAGTGTTTGAGACTACCGAATCATTGTGCTATGAAAATGTTTACCCTGATGCATCTCCTCAACTCGTTCAGTTGGATGATGGGCATGTTGTTGCTGTTTGGTTGCATAATGACGTAACCAAAACGGATAACAACCTCACCACACTGTATTACAGTATTTACGATGGTGAATTGTGGTCTGCTCCACAGACCGTATGCAACAATAGTGAATACACCGATTATGCACCGGTAGTATATGCTGAGGGCAATGAGTTTTACATAGTGTGGCAGCGCGGGATTGAGGTATTGGCAGATGATATGACTGCAGACGAAATACTTTCAAGCATAGAGTTGGTATACATAAAGTATGATGGTCAATCGTTTGGTTCTCCCGTTGTTATAAGCAATGGCTTTTCGTCGGATTACTCGATAGCAGTTGATGGCGATACTGCGGTTGTTGCATGGGCAAAACTGAACGAAACGAATGACGGCAACATGCTTTACACCGCTACGGTTCAAAACGGGATTGTCGGGGAAGCGTTGCTTGTTAATCCCGATATAGGGGCATTTGCTAATACTGCGACAGGCTTTGTAAATGGTATTCGCTCGCTTGCTTATACTGTTACAACTATAACTGACGGCAAGGTAAGCAGCAAACTGTATATTGACGGAATCGAAATAACAGATGATGCTTCTTTTGATGCTTCTGTTTCATATCAGAACGGAACTTTCTATTGGCTTAGAGACGATAACATTTGTTATTATGATAACGATGTTGTTGTAAACACGGGTATAAACTGCTATGACAATGGTTTTATAGTGCTTAGCGACGGAGACAAGGAGTGTATCGTTTTCAGAGTTGATGACGGATATTACAGCGAATTGTACGTCAGCTATAAAAACGGTGAAATATTCTCGAAGCCTGTTGCGTTGACTGCTTACGGTAAGCACATATACGAGTACGGTGCGATAATGAATAACGGAAGTGTAGCCGCATTTATGAGTATAGACAATATCAGTGAAACTGAAGGCGACAGCATATTTACAACAACCGATATCAAATACGAGGTGTTCGGTAACAAAAGCGACATTTCTATCTCCGAGTATGTGATGTATGACGAAAGCGAGTTTGCTGCAGGGGAGACCGCAACGTTTGAGGTTGAAGTGAAAAACGAAGGGACAAGTGGTATCGACAGCTTTTCTGTTAGAGTTCATAATATCGAAGAAGAAGTACTTGCGACGAATGACTATGATTTGGTGATCGCTCCCGGAGATTCCGTAACGGTAAGTATCGATTACGCTCTTCCATCGGATCTTAGTTTGACAGAGCTATTCTTTGAGGCGGTTATTGAAGACGATTCCGAGAGTAATAACAATGCAGCATCGATAGAAATCGGTCATGCAGACATTGAGGTAATTGACTGTTATATCGAGAATAACACTATCCGCGGAAAAGTGATCAATAAAGGTTTTTCCACTGCATCCGATATTTCTGTTGAAATAAGCTATTTTGACGGAGACAAAACACTTTTCTACAGAGCAAACAAGAGCACCCTTGCGCCCGGTGAAGTATACCGTTTTTCAAATGTATTGCCGGGTGAGTATACCGTTTTCTCGAATTATTACGAAGCATATAAATTTATTGTGGAAGCTAATACTTCCTCCTCGGAAATACAATATGCAAACAATGACACTGAGCTTGTAACGCTTCCCGTGCGTGCAGAGGCTGTTTCGCTTGATAAGACCGAAGGAACGGTTTTGCTTGGTGAGGCTGTTCAGCTTAACGCTATAGTGACTCCGACGGATGCGGTTAATACAAAAGTTATGTGGGTGAGCGACAGCCTTTCTGTTGCTCAGGTAGACAGCACCGGTTTTGTCAGAACCTTGGGTATCGGCGAAGCTACGATTACCGCAATTGCCGAGGATGGAGGAATGATTGCAGAGTTCGAATTGTCTGTGAGAACCAAAGACGGAGATGTTGATAATGATGGCATTATATCCAACAGTGATATAGTACTTGCTCTTCGCTTTATTTCCGGTTGGGAAACGGAAATGTTTACGAAGAGCGCGGATGTCAATTTGGACGGATCATTGTCTAACCGTGATATTGTAATAATGATCCAGACTTTGGCAGGATGGAAGTCATTTTCGGATAATGCTGTTTTTGTTAACACAGATTTGGATACAAACGGTTTGGGAACTCTGGATTCGCCCTTTAATACATATACGGCTGCTATGAAATACGCAGACGGAAAGTGCAATATTACCATAGTTCTTATGAACATGATCGACATGAATAATCACTACACCGAGCCTGCGCATACGGGCAATTATACTGTTACAAGCGTGTGGCGTGGTGTTGATTACGGCGGTGGATTCAAGGTGAACGGCGGATATCATTATCTGCTTAGCGGTAATACTACGTTTGAAAATCTGAATTTTGATACTCCTTCCGGAATATTGTTCAGAGCGAGATTCAACAACATCAAATTCGGTGAAGGTGTGAACTTTACCGGTGCCAACAACGTATATGTTGTTGGCGGAGATAACGGATCTTCAGGCAATCTTGACAACTCGCAGGATGTTAACATAGAGATCCTGTCGGGCAGATTTTTAGAGGTGATAGGCGGATACAGAAACGGAATGTTAGCGGATATCACAGGTACGGTGAATATTAACATAGGCGGGGATGCTGAGATTGATAAGGTCTTTGTTGGAAACCGCGGATGTATCACCAATGCCATAACGAACGGAACTCTCACTCTTGACGGCGGCAAGGTCAATTATTTCGTTACGGCAAGCGATGCAAGAAAGGCGATTGCGGCTCAGTGTGCCCCTAAGGGCAAGGTTACCGTAAATGTTACGGAAAACTTTGATTTCGATAATAGCTTCACAGGCTCGAGCGATGTTTCGTTTATAGGCTTTTCACTCTCAACGGCACTTCTCGGTCACGGTGCATATGTTACAGCAGCAAGCGGCGGGATGGAGCTTAATATAGCGGAGAGCCTGTACAAGGATATCGTAGCGTCCGACAAGATCAATTATTTTTCTCTCTCTTCGCTCAAGTGTACAGGTACGCTTGAACGGGGCGATATCGACCGTGACGGATTTATAACGAAGAGCGATCTTTCGATACTTGTTGAATACTTGGGCGGAAAAAATGTGAACTATGCTATATACGATCTCACGGGAGACGGTGCTATAGATAACCGTGATGCAATTGAGTTGGGGTGGCATTTGTCAGAGTATGTTCCGTTTGATGCGGAGCCGGGCATGCCCGAGAGTACGGCTGTTAAGTATATTTATTACGGCAATACTGCTGAAAGCGGTATTACGTCAGATGATGCAAACAGCGGAGATACTCCCGACAGCGCACATGCAACCTGGGGACACCTTATGTCTGTGATGATGAATACAGGAGGCACTGTTGTAATTCCCGGAAAGGGGTTCATAGGAAAGAACTTTACGCTGCCCGAATGTGCTGATGTTGTCATAATAACCGCAAACGATGAGCAAAACGGCGTCAAGTACGAGGGAACGGTTGAACTCGCACCCGAGACCGAAGGCGGAGCTTACGGAAACGGAACTCAGATAGGCATGTTTATGATATATAAGGATTGTACGCTGACGGTAAGCGGAGACTATATCTTTGATGATCTGACTCTGCTTGAAAGAACGGAGACCGGGGTGCTCGGAAATCCGTATCAGCATTTAGGCACAAGTACGATCAACGTTGCAAACGGTGGAAGCCTTGTCATAACCGACAGCGCGAAAATACTCAAGATGACTGATGCTCCCGAAAACATCAAAATGAATGTCAGCGCGGGAGGATGCTTGTATCTGCACACTCTGGGATTTGAATTCTACACCGGTAGAGGAACAATAGTTCTCGGAGAAGAGCTTGCTTCGGACGGAATTGACTATAATACTGTTTTTGAAGGCTTTGACGGTGTTGTGTATTCAGAGACAGGAAACGTACTTTACAACGGCGGAGCATTCTGAAAAGAATTTGATCTTCAAAGCAAAAGAGCGTCTACGGATGCTCTTTTTGCTTTGCGGTGCATGCGAATGATTTGTATACGAAAAGGATTGACATTTTGCTCGAAAAGGCTATAATAAGATAGATGGTATATAGACATATAAAAGAAACGGGCATGTAGAGATCAAGGAGCTTTATCACAGAAATGAAAAGAATAAAACAGACCCTTTGCGCCTGCTCCTCGGGGCTGGTGCTGTCCTTTGCGCTTGGATTTATGCTTTGCGTTTACGCACCGTACGAGCTGTTTTTGACCAATCAAGGAGAATTTTGGTTTGACGCGGGAATAATGCTGCTACCCGTGATAATGTTTTTTGCGGTCGTATTTCTGCTTTTGAGCGGAGTGTTCCTGCTTCTTTGGAAATGGGGAGAGACGCCTTACAGGATAGGGCTTGCGGCAGGTCTTTGCGTGCTGCTGTTTTGCTACGTTCAGGGCAATTTCCTCGTTTCGGGGCTTCCTGCGCTTGACGGGACCAACTTTGACTGGTCTGCACCCTCTCCCGAGAGGATAAAGAGTATCGCGGCGATCGTAGTCAGCGTTGCTCTTTGCGTATTTTTGCTGATCAGATTCCGCAAGACCCATTTTGAGAAGATCACCCTTTTTGCATCGGGCGGGCTTTCTCTTATGCTCGCGCTTACTCTCGGAACGATGCTTCTGACGACCCCGATCGAGGACAAGACGAGCGATCTGAAGTGCTACACCGACGGGCAGTTCGAGTATTCGGCGGAGGATAATTATATCATTCTTTTGCTTGATGCTCTTGATGCCGATGACTTCAGAACGGCAATAGAAGCATACCCCGAATTCTCGGATACCTTCGACGATTTTACCTTCTACTCGGACGCGCTGGCGGCGTATCCCTTTACTCTTCATTCCGTGCCGACTATCCTTTCGGGCGAATGGTTTGAGCACGGGGAGCCGTTTATGCAGTTTGCAAACCGCGTGATAGACGAGTCGGAGTTTCTTTCTAAGGTCGAAGAGCGCGGCTACCGTATGGGAATGTACGGCTGGTCGGGAGTTGCGTGGGACGCCGACGTGCACGGAGACAGATTCGAGAATATGCACACGGCAGAGCAGACCTATTCCAACCCCTTTTCCTTCGTCGTGCTTCTTGCCAAGATGTCAGCGCTCAAATACGCCCCCTGGGACGTTAAGGCGTGGAGCTATAATATGCAAGAGCATTCGCTCGATATCAGAGCCGTAAAGGATCTTGAGGGGCACGATTGGTATCATTGGACGAATCCCGCGCTCTACTCACAGATCAAGGATTCAAATCCCATAAAGACGGTCGGGGGCAAGACCTTCCGTTATATCCACACGGAGGGAGCGCACGTTCCTTATCAGTACGATAAGGATGTGAATTTCGTTGAAAACGGAACCTATCAGGGTAACGTCGAGGCTTGCGTAACGCTTTGCGATCAGTATATAAAGAGACTGAAGGAAAGCGGCGTTTACGACAATTCCGTGATAGTGATCATGTCCGACCACGGCTTTGATCCCGATACGAACGATTACAGAAACAGAATGCACGGCACGCTGCTCGTCAAGGGTAAGGGAGAGAGGGCGGAGGAGATGCGCGTATCCGATCAGCCCGTGTCCTTTATCGACCTTGCCGACGGCTTTATCCGCCTTCTTGACGGTAAAAGCTCGGAGGAGATGTTCGAGCCCTCCGATAGCGGAGAGCGCCGATTTATCAAATATACTTACGCAAAAGAGCACTACATGGAGGAATATATAGCAAAGGGCAAGGCAAACGAGCCTGAGCTTATGTTCCCCACCGGCGTGATCTACGAAAAGAAAAAGTAAGGATGCAAGGGAGACGTTGAAATGAAAAAGATCAAGCAAGCTTTGCGTGCAATGCCTGCGGGGGCGGTGCTCTCGTTCGCGTTTGCATTCATGATATGCGTATACGCTCCGTACGAGCTGCTTCTGACAAATCAAAGTGAATTCTGGTTCGGCGCGGATCTGCTCGCTCTTCCCGTCGCTGCGTTCTTTTTGTGCGTGTTCGCTTTTTGCGCGCTTTCGCTGTTCGTGCTGAGGCTGTTTGGAGAGCTTCCCTACAGAATAGGACTTGCACTCGGTCTTGCGGGACTTGCTTTTTGCTACGTTCAGGGAAACTTCCTCGTCTCGGGACTTCCTCCTCTTGACGGAACTACGGTCGATTGGTCGGCTCCGTCTCCCGAGAGGATAAAGAGTGTCGCTGCCGTGCTCGTTTGCGTTGCTGCGGCGGTGGTATTGCTTTTGAAGTTCGGCAAGACCTGCTTTGAAAAGATAACGCTGTTTGCCTCGGGAGCGCTCGCGCTGATGCTCGTCATGACCATGACGACGCTTTTCCTCACCACGCCCATCGAGGACAAATCGACCACGCTCAAGTGCTATACCAACGGTCAGTTCGAGTATTCCTCGGACGGAGGCATCATCATCCTCACGCTTGACGCGGTGGACGGAGGTGCGTTTGAAAAGGCGCTTGACAGAAATCCCGAGTATTCGCATCTGTTTGATGATTTTACTTATTATAACGACGTGCTCGCACCATATCCCTATACCTATCATTCGCTTCCCGTAATTCTTACGGGCGCGTGGCACGAGAACGACCGGCCTCACAGTCAGTTCGTCTCGGAGGGGATGGATTCCTCGCCTCTGATAGGCTCGCTTGAGAAAAACGGCTTCAGAATAGGCATCTACGAGCCGCACGTGCTCAATCTCGATTCCGCTACGCACGGCGGAAGATACGAGAATATGCTTGAGCTTGACGAGCATTTTTCCTCTGCGCGTGACTGTGCGGTGCTGCTTGTCAAAATGACGGGTATCAAGTATTTCCCATGGGATCTCAAGGGCTGGTGCTACAACCTTCCCGTCCACTCGGAGGATATCAGAGTATCGGAGGATGCGGACGGAAACGAGGCGTTCTCCTGGTCTAACGTCACCTTCTACGAAAAGCTGGCAGAGCCCGGTACGATCACCGTTACCGACGACAAGACCTTCAGATACATCCACGTCGAGGGAGCGCACATTCCTTTTCAGTATAACAAGCAGATGGAGATCATCGACGAGGAGAAGGGAACCTACGACGACGTAGTCGACGCGTCTCTCACGATAGCGGACAGATTTCTCGCGAAGCTCAAGGAAAACGGAGTGTACGAGAATTCCACGATAATCGTAATGTCCGACCACGGCTTTGCCGACGTTGATAAGCAGGAATTTCTCGAGGACAGAATGCACGGTATCCTTCTTATCAAGGGCAAGGGAGAGAAGAGAGAAAAAATGGCGGTATCCGACGCGCCTCTCATGTACACCGATTTTGCCGAGGCGTTCGGCAAGCTTGCGGACGGCGTTGATCCGAGCGAGATCTTTGAGTACAAGAGCGGAGACGTAAGAGAGCGCCGCTTTATCAAATACACCTACGCGCACGAGGACTATATGGAGGAATTCGTGACTAAGGGCAAGGCGTGGGATCTTGACGCTATGACACCTACCGGTGTCGTCTACCAATACAAAAAATAATCACAAAAAAGGCTATATTCACCTATTTGCGTGTATATAGCCTTTTTTTCTTTGATTTGCATAACGTACGGGTGACGAATTGTGGCGTTCGGGCATTGACTTTTGATAGAAAAAGTATATAATAGTATGGATAGGATCTTTTTTGCAAAAGGAGATATTTATCTGATAGGTATGAAAAAACTGAAAAATACGCTCGGCGGAATATACGCGGGGCTTATCCTTTCGCTTGCGATCGGGTTTATGCTTTGCATCTACGCGCCGTTCGAGCTTTATCTTACGAATCAGGGCGAATTCTGGTTTGACGCCAAAATGATGGTGAAGCCTGCGCTGATGCTCTTTGCATGCGTGTTTATCTCGCTTTGTGCATTTTTTATCGTTATGCGCCTGATAGGAAAAACGCCCTATCACGTCTCGCTTGCGCTTGCGCTCGGAGTGCTCGTGTATCTGTACGTGCAGGGAAACTTCCTCGTCTCGGGTCTTCCCCCGCTTGACGGAACGAATATAGATTGGTCGGCGCCCTCTCCCGAGAGGATAAAGAGCATCGCCGCAATCCTCGTCTGCCTTGCGGCGGCGGGCGTTGCCGTATGGAGGCTGAAGGAGAGATTTGTCGGAATAAGCGCGCTCGTATCGGGCGGACTTGCCCTGATGCTCGCAGTCACGATGACCACGCTCGTGCTTACGACCGACGTGCAGGACAAGACGGGGCAGCTCAGCTGCTACGACGTCGGTGCGTACGAATTTTCGACCGAGGAGAACTTCATCGTTTTGGTCCTTGATTCGGTGGATGCGGGCACGTTTGAGCAAGCGCTCAAAAAGAACCCCGAGTTCTCTGACACCTTCGACGATTTTACCTATTTTGACAATACTCTCGCCGCGTATCCCTTCTCGATGCACGCGGTCCCTCATATTCTTACGGGACAGTGGTACGAGAACGAGGGAGACTTTCACGAATATCTGCAGGAGTCGATGGACTCGTCTCCGCTGATAGGAGCACTTGAGAAAAACGACTACCGTATCGGTATATACAGCGAAAACGATATCAAGCTCGAGGGAGAGCGCTTCAGGGGCAGATTTGAAAATCAGATAGCTCTTACCGACACCTTCTCGTCTGACAAGAGCTTTGTAAAAATGATAGCCAAGATGGCGGGACTGAAGTACGCGCCGTGGGATATGAAGGAGCAGTCCTACGATATGACGCAGTTCTCGCAGGATAACAGAATTGCGGCGTCGGAGGAGGAATACAGACATTTTTCCTGGTCGAACGTAGGCTTTTACAATTCGATGCGGGACGCGGTAACGCTCACCCGCGACAAGACCTTCAGATTCATACATCTGTACGGTGCGCATCTGCCGCTCTGGTATAATAAGGATCTTTCTAAGGCAGAGGAGCCGACCTATCTTGGCAACGTCGAGGCTTGCCTCACGCTTGCGGATTCTCTTATAAAGGGACTGAAGGCAAGCGGAGTTTACGACAATACGTCGATAGTTATACTTGCAGACCACGGCTATATACACCCCTATACCGAGGATAAGATCCGCGAGAGGATGCATTGTCCCTTGCTTATAAAGGGCAGGGGAGAGAAGGGAGAGGAGATGAAGGTCTCCTCCGCTCCGATATCCTACGCCGATCTCGCACCCTCCCTGCCCGGTCTTATCGAGGGCAAGGGGGCTGAGGAAATATTCGAGTATAAGGACGGTGACGCAAGAGAGAGGCGCTTCATCTGGTATTGCTATACCAAGGAAGGTCACATGGAAGAGTATATTGCCACGGGAAGCGCACGCGAGTTTGACAAGATGCAGCCCACGGGCAAGCAATACGATAAATAAAAATTTCAACGGAGGAAAAAATGGACGCAATAAACAGTGCATCGGCGGCGATAATGCGGTTCTGCTACGATATGTGCGGAAACTACGGCGTCGCGATCATCATCTTTACCCTGCTGTCAAAGATCATTCTGCTTCCGCTTTCTATATGGGTGCAGAAAAACTCTATAAAAATGGTCAAGATGCAGCCCGAGATCAACTTTATGAAGGTAAAGTTCTTCGGCGATAACGACATGATAATGGAGGAGCAGTCTAAAATATTCAAGAGGGAAAAGTACAATCCCCTTGCATCCTTGTTCCCGACCATAGCACAGCTCGTGCTGCTCATGGCGGTCATCGGAGCAATAAACAAGGGCATGGAGGATCCCACCCTCAGCATGATGTTCTTCGGCATAGATCTGAAGCTCGTGCCGATCGAGCAGGGCGGCTGGCTCTGGCTCTCGCCGATCGCGGCAGGTGCGAGTGCGTGGCTCATGTGTGCGGCGCAGAACGCGGCAAACGTGCTCCAGGCTGAGCAGTCAAAGGGAAGCAAATGGGGAATGCTCATATTCTCTGTAGGCTTGTCGCTGTATCTTGGAATTTTCGTATCCGTCGGTGTTGCGCTCTACTGGGTAGCGAGCAACCTGCTCTCTATCCTGCAGCTCTACCTTCTCAATATGGCGATAAACCCGAAGAAGCACGTCGACTACGAGCAGCTCGAAAAGTCAAAGGAAGCACTCGCGGAGCTTATGCATCTCGGTGATGACGGAAAGAAGAGAAAGCTTTTCGGCGATCCTCTGCGCAAGAGAGAAAAGGCGGACTACAAGAAATTCTTTTCGGTAGTAAACAAGCACCTCGTGTTCTATTCCGAGTCGAACGGCTTTTATAAGTATTACAAGGGCATGATCGAGTATATACTCAAGCATACCAATATCG
>JAZMZS010000015.1:0-10938 GCA_045586105.1 Eubacteriales bacterium
GGGGTGTTTTTCTACACAGTTTGGGAGATTTGTCCCTTTTTTGATATTGAAAATACAGTCATAGCGTTGATTATTGATATATTTGAGTATTATCTCAAAAAAATTACAAGAAAAAGATGACAAACTGAAAACCATTTGATATAATGGATACGAAAAACATCTTTTTTCGGAGGAAATAGGATATGTATCAGCATGATATACATAAGGTCTGGCTGGCACCAGGAAGCCGGCGTGTATACCTCGAGCCGTGCATGGCAAACCGCCACGGACTGATCGCGGGTGCTACAGGAAGCGGAAAGACAGTAACGCTGAAGGTTCTTGCCGAGTCTTTTTCGGATATGGGTGTGCCCACCTTTATTGCGGATATCAAGGGAGACCTTTCGGGCATGGCTATGGCGGGAAGCGAGAATAAGCACATCCGCAGGAGCATTGATACCATGGGAATAACCGGCTACAGCTATACCTCGTTCCCGGTGCGGTTCTGGGACGTGTACGGAAAGCAGGGACTTGCTGTACGTACGACCATTTCCGAGATGGGCCCCGAGCTGTTGGCGAGGCTTCTCGGTCTGAATGACACACAGAGCGGCGTGCTGCGCATAATATTCCGTATAGCTGATGAAAAGGGACTGCTGCTCATCGACCTGAAGGATCTGCGCTCTATGGTTCAGTATGTGGGCGACAATGCAAAGGAGTACAAGCTTACTTACGGAAATATATCACCTCAGTCTGTCGGAGCGATACAGCGTGCGCTTCTTGCGCTTGAGGACGAGGGAGGCGGAATATTCTTCGGAGAGCCCTCGCTCGATCTTTCCGATTGGGTCGATTGGGATGAGAACGGACGGGGAATGATGAATATTCTTGAGTGCTCCGAGCTCTTTTTGCATCCTTTGCTGTACGGAACATTCCTTTTATGGATGCTTTCTGAGATCTATGAGATGCTTCCCGAGGCAGGAGACCTTGATAAGCCCAAGCTCGCGTTCTTCTTTGACGAGGCGCATCTCCTCTTTGACGAAGCACCAAAGGCGCTTGTTGAAAAGGTAGAGCAGGTCGTAAGGCTGATACGCTCCAAGGGTGTCAGCGTGTGGTTTATAACACAGAATCCGACAGATATTCCCGATAGCGTGCTCGGACAGATAGGCAACCGTGTACAGCATGCTCTCAGAGCGTATACCCCCAATGACCAAAAAGCACTCAACGCCGCTGCAAGATCCTTCCGAGCAAACCCCTCCTTTGACTCGGCAGAGGCGATCATGACACTCGGCGTCGGAGAAGCACTCGTATCGGTGCTTGACAGCGACGGCGTTCCTACCGTTGTTGAAAGAGCGAATATACTGCCCCCTAAAAGCAGCATGAAGGCGATCGAGCCTGTGCATCTGCAAAGTGTCATTCTCTCGAGCAGTCTCCGTGATAAATATTCGGTGGAGGAGGACAGAGAATCGGCATACGAGATACTTGCCGAGGAGCGTGAAAATGCGCAAAAGGAGGCGGCAAAGGCTAAGGAAAAGGCTGACAAGGAAAAAGCAAAGAGATCATCGGGCAGGAAAAAGACCACTGCGTTTGAAAAAGCGGTCAACAGTACTGCGAACACCATAGGCAGAGAGGTCGGTAAAAAGATCGTAAGAGGGCTTTTCAGTACCTTCTTCAAATAATAAAGCAGGTTGCGCTTGTATACTTATTCTCATTAAAACTCGTTAATGAATAACGGCGGGGCGCAATTACACAATTTCCTATTTAATAATAAAAACAGGCGGCATCCCTTGCTATTGAGGGGTGCCGCCGATCGTTTTGTTATATTCCGAGGAAAGCACGGATGCTATCGTATTCCGCTGCTTTCTTTTTTGCTTTTTGGCTTTCCTTTGAAAAACCGGGCATCCTTGCCGCTCTGAGTATCACGTTTTTTGGTGTATCCTCGGGATCGACAAGCTCACACGCATCCACGCGGTAGCCTTCCTTCTCAAGATAGCACAGACGCAGAGAATCGGTCAGCGCATCGCAAAGCTTGCTTCTGAGAATAGAGTGCCTTGTAGCAAATGAGAGCGCATCACAGCTTATCCTTCTTGACAGATCTCTGTGACAGCATGGGGTCGATAGAATGACCCTTGCCCCCAGTCTGACCGCATTCTCGAGCACGAGATCTGTTGCGATGTCACACGCGTGCAGAGAGAGCACAAGATCGGGAGAAGTATCGCATTCGAGCTTGGTTATGTCGGCGGATCGGAATTCCATTCCGTCATAGCCGAGCTTTTTTGCCGTTTGCGCGCAGAATTCCATTACATCTGCTTTAAGATCTACACACAGCATGTAAATGTCACGCCCGAGTATGCTCTTGAAATAGTGATATACTGCAAAGGAAAGCTAGCTCTTTCCGCAGCACAGATCGTATACTACTATCCTGTCATCCGGGAGATTTGGGAGCATGTCACGAACATATTCGAGAAAACGGCATATCTGTCGGAATTTTGCCTGACGCTTGTCCTTGATCCTGCCGTTCTTGTCTGTGATGCCAAGCTCGCAAAGAAAGGCCTCGGAGCCGTCGAGAATGTAGTTTTTCTCGCGGTTGAGCGGGGAGGCGGATGCAGATGTGTCTGCTGCATCTGCACCGAGAAGCTTGTTCTTGCCGATAATGGTTGCGTTCCCCTTTTTGGAAGCCTTGTATTCGCATTCTTCGCCATCGAATATCAGGTTTGCCTGCATACAGGAGCACAGAAGCTCATTTACCGCATCGGAAGGGAATTGCTCGTGGTTCTTTTGTGTTTTCTTGCCGTCCTGCATATAATGCTCGAGCACGAATATCAGTCTCCCTGCATGTGTCTTCGGCTCTATCACGGCTTTTTTTATCTGCTTTACGGCGAGCTTTGAGAAGACGAGCTTTTTCAGCAGTCTTTTTTTCGAAGCAAGCTCACACAGCTGAGTGAATTCTGTAATTTTTTCCGTCATTTGCCACCGTCATTCTTTTCCTTGCCTTTTTTGCCTATGGAGATCCTGCTCTCCTTGCCTTCAAGCAAACGCTTGATGTTTGAGCGGTGATTATATACGACGAGTGCCGCTATCATCATAGCAAATAAGGTGCATACCGAGGTTCCTTCAAGCTTTGGAAGAAGGACAGGATATGCCATGACGCCGATCACCGATCCGAGAGATACGAATTTTGTTCCTATGACGATAATGAGGAATATCACAAGCAAGGCAAGAAAGGTGATGGGTGACAGGATCGCAATTGCAGTCGCGGCACAAAGAACTCCCTTCCCGCCCTTGAATTTGTAATAGATAGGGAAGGTGTGACCTATGACACAGAAGAGAGCCGCTATGTAGCCGGCAATCGAAACGCCGTAAACGTTTTCTCCGTAAAATGCATATGTCTCCATGGGGAAGCCGATAAACCGTCCCGCAATTACCGCTATCACGGTCTTGAGCACGTCGCCGAGAAGGGTAAGTGCTGCTGATTTTTTACCGTAGGTGCGAAGCACGTTCGTTGCTCCCGCATTGCCGCTTCCGTAGTTGCGCACATCCTCCCCGTAGAACAGGCGGGATATGATGATGGAGGTATTGATGCTTCCGAGAAAGTATCCGACAGCCATAAGTATGACCGTGCTCAGCGCACACATAACGTATAACAGAGGGCAGGGCTCGGTGTTGCCGAAGAAGTATCCGAACATTCCGAATGTATAAAAATCGTACATTTTGTTGATCAGCTCCGTTCGTTGCATAAATGGAATAAAAATGTTATAATAAAGTATTATAACATATAACTGTCCCGTTTTAAAGTGTTTTTTTGAAAGTTGCAAAAAAATCGCAAAAATACATCCCGATGAAGGCACTTTTCGTTGACTTATTACTTTATATTTGGTAAAATACTAAAAGTGAAAGTTACAGTTTGCGAGGTGCCTTTTATGAGGGATGAAATAAGTATAAGAGAACGCATGACGGAGCTCGGACGGATGCTCGAATATCATTCGAGACGCTATTACGTCTATGACGCTCCCGAGATATCCGACTTTGAATATGATGCTATGTTTGAGGAACTCAAGCGCCTCGAAGCCGAGCATCCCGAGTATAAGGACCCCAATTCTCCTACCGGCAGAGTAGGAGGAGAGGTGCTTGACCGCTTTGAGAAGGTTGAGCACACTGTCAGAATGGGCTCGCTCTCGGACGTTTTCGACTATGATCAGCTCAGAGCGTTTTGCTCCGAGGCTGAGCGTGAGGTCGGTCATCCGGTGTATTCTGTAGAAGCAAAGATAGACGGACTGAGCGTTTCGCTGACTTATGAGCGAGGACGCTTTGTAAAGGGTGCGACCAGAGGGAACGGACTTATCGGTGAGGATGTCAGTGCAAATCTCAGGACGATCCGCTCTATTCCGATGGAACTCTCTGAGGCTGTGGATATCGTGGTCAGAGGCGAGGTGTACATGCCCCGAAGTGTCTTTTATTCAATAAACGAAAAGAGAGAATCCGAGGGCTTGTCCCTTATGGCAAATCCGAGAAACGCGGCTGCAGGGTCGCTCCGCCAGCTTGACAGTGCCGTATGCGCCCAAAGACAGCTTGATATATTTATTTTTAATATACAGTCGGGAAGTCCGTACCCCGACGGCAGAGAGCCGTTATCACATACAGAAGGGCTCGATGCGCTCGAAGCGCTCGGCTTTACTACAGTCAGATTCCGCCGTGTGTGCGAGGATGCCGAGAGCATCATATCTGCGATAGAGGAGCTCGGAGAAGCGCGGGACGAGCTCGAGTACGATATAGACGGATGCGTGGTAAAGCTTGACAGCATCGCCGACAGAGCCGTTATGGGAGAGGGAACGAGCACCCCGAACTGGGCTGTAGCTTATAAATACCCTCCCGAGCAGAAGGAAGCTAAGCTTCTTGATATCACGGTAAATGTCGGAAGAACAGGTGTACTTACCCCGACAGCAGAGCTTTCTCCCGTGCGCCTTGCGGGAACTACCGTTACCCGTGCCACCCTCCACAATATCGACCTGATAGAAGAGAAGGACATTCGTGTCGGTGATACCGTTATCGTGCAGAAGGCGGGCGATATCATCCCCGAGATAGTAGGCTCTGTTCCCTCGAAGAGAGACGGAAGCGAGCGCCCCTACGTGATGCCGGCTACCTGCCCCTCATGCGGAGAGAAGACGGTACGGGACGAGAGCATGAGTGCGGTAAGATGTCCTAACACAGATTGTCCAGCACAGACTGCGAGAAAGATCGAGCACTTTGCATCAAAGGCGGCGATGGGTATCGACGGTCTCGGTCCTCAGATCGTGGAGCTTTTGCTTGATAACGGTCTTATCAGAGATGTGTCGGATCTGTATTCTCTTGACTCAGCTGCAGTAGCGGCTCTTGACCGAATGGGAGATAAGAGCGCACAAAAGCTTCTTGAGAGCATTGAGAACTCGAAGAAGGCAGGGCTTGAGCGCCTTGTGTTTGCACTTGGGATCAGACAGGTCGGGGAGATAGCGGCGGCTGAAATATCGAGGAGCATCGGCTCTATCGACGGATTTTTTACCGTAACTTCAGATGAGCTGTGCGCGATCAAGGATGTGGGACGGATAACCGCGGACAGCATCGTAGAATTTTTCTCACGTGAAAGTACCCGCGTTACAGTAGAAAAGCTCAAGGAGGCAGGAGTGGTGACCGCCCCTGTGATGCAAAAGCGCTCGGACAAGCTCGACGGTCTTACCTTTGTGCTGACAGGAACTTTACCCACGCTCAAGCGTAATGATGCCGCCGCAATGCTGAAGGTACACGGTGCCAAGGTCAGCGGTTCGGTATCCAAAAAAACAAGCTATGTCGTAGCAGGTTCGGATGCAGGCTCAAAGCTTACCGAGGCACAGAGGCTCGGTATAAAGATAATAGACGAGGAAGAGATGCTCCGCATGCTCGGAGAATGATCAATTCAGCCCCAGATAATCGAGGATCCCCTCATAGATCGCACGGGCGAAAAGCTCGGGTGAGCTTGCCATAAGAGATGCATCATTCGGGTTTGAAATGAAGCCGAGCTCGCACAATACGGCAGGCATGGCTGTCCTTCTGAGAATATAGAGCGAAGGACGTGCAAATACACCCCGGTCGCGAAGACCGGTATATTCGCTGATCTTTTGCGTGATCTCATCAGCCAGCCGCGAAGCGCGCGAAGGAACAGAGAATACGTACGCCTCGGTTCCCGAGGGGCTTTGCGATACGCTTGCATTTGTGTGCAGACTGATAAAGTAATCGGCACCCCACGCGTTTGCCTCGCTCGTTCTTGCACTGAGGCTGGTCAGAGTTGAGTCTCCGAGCTGAGTTGTTATTTCGGGGCGTGACACTCTGACGGAAAAATTGCCGTTTTCGAGCAGCAGATCACGCAGGAGAATGCCTATTCGGTATACGATATCCTGCTCTCTGTAGCCGTTTCCCTCGGCTCCCGCGTTCGGGTTTTCGGGATTGTGTCCCTGATCAATAAAAATTTTAATAGCCATGGTTTCTCCTTTAATGCTGTATTTGTAACAGTATATGCTGCGGTTTTCGGAGTGCCATGGAATTGTAAAGCAGGTGCTTTTATGTCTTCATATATCAGAGAATTACAGAGAATGCTCAGCTACGTCCGCCGTGCCGTCGACGATTACGGCATGATAGAGGAGGGCGACAGGATCGCTGTCGGTATTTCGGGAGGTAAGGATTCGCTCACGCTTCTCGAGGGGCTGAGTGAGCTCAGACGCTTCTATCCGAAAAAATACTCAATCGTTGCAGTCACGATAGATATGGGCTTTGACGGTGTGGATTATTCCGACATTGCAGAATTTTGCAGCCGAAGAGGGATAGAATATAAGGTAGTGCACACCGAGATATACAAGATAATCTTCGAGGTGCGCAAGGAGCCGAACCCCTGCTCGCTGTGTGCGAGAATGCGCAGAGGCGCTATTCACGATGCGGCAAAGGAGCTCGGATGTAACAAGATAGCCTTCGGGCATCACTATGATGATGTGATCGAGACGTTTATGCTCAATCTTTTCTACGAGGGAAGGCTCGGGTGCTTCTCGCCTGTCACCTATCTTTCGAGAAAGGATGTGACACTCATCCGTCCGATGATATATATGCCCGAGCGCGCGGTCCGCGAGTTCGCAAAGAAGGTCACCCTTCCGATAGTCGAGTCTCCCTGTCCTGCTGACAAGGACAGCGAGCGGGCAAATATGAAGGAGCTTCTGCGTGAGCTCGAGCACAACAGTAAAGGACTGAAGACCCGCATCTTCGGCGCAATAGCAAGAGGAAACATTGACGGCTTTGAGGTAAAAGGCAAGCTGCCGTATAACGAATAAAGAGGAGTAATAATATGGAAAAGCAGGTCGCGATAATAGAACGAGCAGTCGAAAAGCACAGACAAATGATACTTGACGCCGAGAGATATATATGGCAGAATCCCGAAACGGGCTTCAAGGAATGGAAGACGAATAATTACCTCAAGGAGAGGTATCTCTCCCTCGGATACACCCTGACGGAGGCGGGAGATATTCCCGGGTTTGTTACCGAGATAGATACGGGAAGAGAAGGACCGTGCGTTCTGATCTTAGGTGAGCTCGACTCGGTAATATGCCCCGAGCATCCCGATGCAGATCCTGTCACGGGTGCCGTGCACGCCTGCGGACATAATGCGCAGAGTGCGGCTCTCCTCGGTATTGCCGCGGCTCTGACCGAGGAAGGGATACTTGACGAGCTTTCGGGTAAGATCCGCCTTTGTGCCGTTCCCGCCGAGGAGCTGCTCGAGATAGGATACCGTAATACGCTCAGAGAAAAGGGCGTAATCAAATACTTCGGCGGCAAGACGGAATTCCTTTCGCGCGGATACTTTGACGGAGTCGATCTTGCATTCATGGTACACACGGGGGGAGCACATTTCTCGGTTCATGCAGGGCATATCGGATGTATTACCAAGAGCATCATATATAAGGGCAAGGCGGCTCATGCGGGAGGTGCTCCTCAGCTTGGAAGAAACGCCCTTTACGCCGCTACCTGCGGACTTAACGCGGTAAACGCTATCCGCGAGACCTTCCTCAATTCCGAGCTTATCCGAGTTCATCCTATCATGACCTCGGGCGGAGGAATGGTCAACGCCATCCCCTCGACCGCAACTCTCGAGAGCTACGTCAGAGGCAAGACCTTCGATGCCATCAAGCGTGAGAACAAGAAGGTAAACAGAGCCCTCATCGGAGCCGCTCTTTCTCTCGGCACAAATATAGAGATAATCGATGCTCCGGGATATGCACCCGAGACAAATGATCCCGAGCTTTGCGCAGTTGCAGCCGAAGCGGCGGCACTTGCGGTCGGCGGATATACGTTCAAGCGAGGTTTTCACAATTCCACGGGAAGCACGGATATGGGAGACCTCAGCAGAATAATGCCTACCGTTCAGCCCTTCTGCCCGGGTTCAAAGGGAACGGGTCACGGAATGGATTACTTTATAGTCGATCCTGTTGCGGCTTGCGTTGATAATGCTAAGTTCCAGCTCGCAATGCTCTCTCTTCTTCTCATGGACGGAGGCAAGAGAGCGCAGAGCATCGTTGACAGCTACGAGCCCGAGTATCCGTCGAAGAAAGCATTTCTTGAATTTATCGATTCTCTTTGCGATTCGGGTGACCGAATAGAATACTGCGAGGATGGAAGCGCAAAAATAAGACTATAACAACAAAAAGCACAGATATGAAAAAACAGTCTGTGCTTTCCTTTTGTTATTGCAATACAAAAACATTATCCAAAACATACAAAAACGGCATCAGTTTGCTTGAAAGTCGGTATTATGTGTGATATACTTTTTTTGAGAGATAAGGGAGTGAGCAGATGGAAATACAGATTGATCAGTGCATGCATCTTAAAAAGCAGGTGCGGGGCTTTAAGATAAAGGTAGAGAAGCTTGCCCGCTGCTTTTTCGTTCATTTTATAAACCCGATAACCATCTACTGCAAGGGAAAACCCGTGAGAATGGGCACGAATTGCTGCTTTATCTGCACCCCGGGAGAAACTCTTCATTACGTTTCCGAAACACATTCGATGCTTCATAATTTCGTTCATTTTCAGGTAAGCGATATAAGCGATCTGACCCGCCTCGGTGTTCCTCTGAACAAGCCCTTTTATACAGACCTGCAGGAGGAGATCACCGATACGGTCGAGAAGATGGAGTGGTCAAGAAGCGCGTGGAACCCCGATATTATTCCGCCCGCTCACGTTCTTTTTGAGAGGATGCTTGAGAGAATTGCCGAAGAGCAGACCTCGGACAGTTCATCCTACGGCAATCCGAAAAAACTGACCTTTGAGCATCTTCGCACAAGGATATATATATCACCGGGTGAGTGGAGCGTTGAAAAGATGGCACAGTTTATGCACCTTACACGTACATACTTTTCGAAGGTATATAAGGATTACTTTGGCGTAACACCCAAGTCCGATCTTGCTGAGGCTGCTATCATGTACGCCGAACGTACGCTGTTGACGACTGAGCTCCCCGTTGCCGAAATTGCAAGGAGAGCCGGGTATTCGGCTCATGCTTCTCATTTTATTTCGTTGTTTAAGAAAAAATACGGACTTACGCCTGATCAGTACAGACGTCAGAACGGCAAAAAATGCGGAGGTGTGGTTCTGTAATGAAAAAAATATCAAAGATCATTATTACTCTGGCTGCGGCGGCACTCTGCACGTCTCTTATGTGGGGGTGCACGGATAAGGCTGAAACCACAGATGTAAGCTCAAACGAAGGCGGTGATATTATGTATAACGAAAACAAGGCGGAGCTCGAGCAGGGAGCGATATACCGTATCAGCGTCCTTGAGGCGGAATTCGAGAACGCTGCACTGACGGCAGAGAATTTTGCAATGAACGACAATTCAATGCTGAAGGCAAAGGTGTATACAAAGGATCTCTCACAGATGTGGAGAGCACTCAAAAACGATGACGGCACTTATACCTTTGAGAACATGGCGACGCTGATGAAGATGAGCGTGGTCAACCCCAAGAATTATAAGAAGGAAAAGACGCTCTCTGTTTGCCTTGATAATACCAATGACGAGGCAAAATCCTGGAATTTATATACTCTCGACGGTACGCTCGATAAGTGCGTTATCGAAAACACTTACACCTCATACTGTGCTGGAGTTGTAAAGACGAAGACGGACGGCCTATGGTACGTGCGGGGAGATGAATATACCGCCTCCCCCTCTCAGCAGTGGAGCTTTAAGAAGCTGAGTGACGGCAAGGGTGAGTATCCGCGGATGCTCGTGCTTTCGGGAGATCATCAGGGCTCGGTATTATGCCCCGAGATCATCTACTCGAACGGAGTATATTATAACTACAATCAGACGGGAACCGTATCTGTCAAGACCTCGACAGATCTTATCAACTGGACTCTTCTTCCGGAGCACGCGCTACGTCCCCGCCCCGAATGGCTCGCACCTATCTCGGAAACGGGTCATATATGGGCGCCCGGAGTGTACGAGATGGGCGGAAGATATTATCTTTACTACTGCACCTCGGCTCTCGGAAAGCAGACCTCTGCCATCGGTGTTGCAGTATGCGATGATCTTTCAAAGAACGTGTGGCAGGATTTCGGAATGGTCATGCGCTCCTACCCCGGGGACGATTACAATGCGATCGACCCGAATATCTTTATAGACCGTGACGGTACGGCATATATGCTTTGGGGATCGTATTGGAACGGTATTTATATGAAAAAGATAGATCCCGAAACGGGCAAGTTTTTCGAGGGAGACGAACAAGCGTGGCATCTTGCCAAGGGCACGGGAGATATGGAAGCATCCTATCTTATTTACCGTGACGGCTTCTATTATCTCTTTACCGCCCGGGGAGGACTTTCCAAGGGTACCTACTACTGGGCAGTCGGCAGAAGCGAGTCGCTATTCGGTCCCTACGTTGACAAAAACGGCAAGGCTCTGCTTGAGGGCGGTGGCACGCGCC
>JAZMZS010000016.1:0-3261 GCA_045586105.1 Eubacteriales bacterium
CGATGATTATCGTTTTGAGCATGTCATTCTTCTTTTCCATTACGATTCACTCCTTTGTTTTTATGATATGCAGATATGTTAGATATCTTTACGAATATAGTTTACCAAATTATTTCGTATAATGCAAGGATTTTTTTGCAAGATATTGTAAAAAAAATAAGAACTTGGCGAAATAAAGGAAAAACAACGCCCCGTGCTCATCACAGGGCGTTGTTGAAGTTGAAAAATTACTCTTCGATAGCAGCCTTTCTATTCATCATGGGAGCAAGGATCGCAGGATCGAACTTCGGCTTGCGGTCATAGGTGTAAAGACCGTTCTGCTCCTGCTCAACGTCGGTGAGCTGAGTGTAGCACAGAGCACAGATGGAGGGGTTGTCGAGGAGCGCCGCAGCGAGTCCCTCGTATCTTGCGAGCCACTCCTCCTCGGAGGTAACACGCTGACCGTAGCCCCAGCTCTTGGTCTTGTCCTTGTCGATGGTCTTTGCTTCCTCGGGATTCCACCAGATTCCGCCGTACTCGGATACGAATATCGGGCGCGGGATCTCTCTCGGATGGCGAACCTCGATGGTAGCGGTCTTGGAGGCGTTGAGTCCGTCGTAGTGAGCACGGAAGGTCTCGGGATTCTGATCATAGTCATGAGTATCGGGAATGTCGGATAGATTCCACTCGTGATACCATCCGGAGGAATCGATCACGGGACGGGTGGGGTCGAGAGCACGGGTAAGATCCACACAGTGCTTTACGAACCACTTGTTCTGGTTCTGCTGAGTTTCGTTAAGCGGGCACCAACCGACTATAGCGGGATGGTTGTAGTCACGCTCGACAGCCTCGAGCCACTCAGGGAAGAAGCCCTGCCATGCGGTGGGAGCTGCAACGTCGAGACCCCAGTTGCCGGTCTCGCCCCATACGAGGTAACCCATGTGGTCTGCATGATAGAGGAATCTTTCTTCAAATATCTTCTGGTGAAGTCTTGCGCCGTTGTATCCCATATCGATGGAGCGCTGGATGTCACCCTTGAGCTCTGCATCCGATGGAGCGGTGAATATACCGTCGGGATAGAAGCCCTGGTCGAGAATAAGTCTCTGGAATGCTACTCTTCCGTTGAGGTAGATCTTCTCGTCATTGACGGCAACCTCACGCATGCCGAAGTATGACTCTACGCGGTCGTCCTCAAGCTCGAGAATGAGATCATAGAGCTCGGGCTTGAATACATCCCAGAGGTGAAGCTCGGAAAGCGTAAGATTGAGAAGAGCGTGAGCCTGAACAACAACACCGGTAGCCTTGCCGACCTCCTTGCCGTTGTAGAGAGCGGTTGCGGTAACGGTCTTTCCGTGTGCATTTACGCACTTTGCATCAATATAGAGGCATTGACCCGCGAGCGAGGGGGTGCACTTTGTGCTCTTTATGTAGGAATTAGGAACATTCTCGAGCCATACGGTCTGCCAGATACCGGTGGTTCTGGTGTAGAAGCATCCGTAAGATCCGAATCTCTTGGACTGCTTACCGCCGGGCTGACCGTTTCTGCGGAGAAGGTCGGTAGCGGTGATGACGATAGCGTTCTCGCCCTCCTTGAGTGCAGCGGTAATATCAAACTCGAAGGAGATGAAGGAACCGATGTGCTTGCCGACGGAGGTTCCGTTTACCCAAACCTCGGTATCATAGTCGCATGCACCGATGTGGAGGATGGTGCGTCTGCCCTCAGCCTGCCAGCCTTCAGGGAGCGTAACTGTCTTTTTGTACCATACAGCCTCCATAAAGTCTGTATGAGCGAGACCCGAGAGCTTGCTTTCGGGACAGAAGGGAACGGTGATCTTCATGTCGAGGTGATCCTTGTTTACCAGGCCTCTTTCTCTGCCTGATCTGCCGTTGTCGATCTCAAACTCCCATTCGCCGTTGAGGTTTATCCATTCGGGGCGGACAAATGACGGACGGGGGTATTCGGGACGCGGAATGTTCATGTCTTTTTCTCCTTTTGAATATAAATAATAAAAAAGAATTTCATTCTTACAAATTAAGTATAATCTTAAGGCGGTTTTATTTAAATATACTATACTCTTATCTTATTGACATTTTCTACTGTTTGTGATAAGATAAAAATAGCAATAAAAACGATCAATTATCATCAAAGATATAGGTGGCAAGGCTGAAATTGTGACTTTTATCGTGATTTGGTTGATTTTTATATTGACTTTTTCTATGGAAGTGTAGCTATGAACGTAAGCCTCGCGGCATGCCGTCATGAATGGCCGGAAAAGGCGGGATTTTTTCTTGACAGACCGAACGGACTGCCTTGTTATATCTTCATTCATTTTAAAACACCCGTGGTATATTGCATCGAGGGGGAAAAATTCAGTCTTTCTCCGGGGGCATGTGTTATATGTCCGCCCAATACACATTCGACGATAATCAGCGAGGAGCAGCTGATACACGATTGGATGCATCTGACGGGAAACGTCGGAGATATGCTGGAAAGGTATTCACTCGAATGTAAGAGGATATATTATGTCAGGGACAGCGCATATGTTACGAGAACAGTACGCTCTCTTGAACGCGAGTTTTATTCGTCAATGCCTTACAAAAGCGATCTTATTGATGCCAAGCTGAGCGAATTGTTCATTCACATCTCACGCGAAGCGGGGGAGGGAGAGAGCTCGGAGGATGTCAGCGCGGACACCTACGAAGCCTTCAAGCAGCTGAGGATATCCGCTTTTGCCAATATCGCCGCAGACCCCAGCGTTGCCGAAATGGCACGAAGCGTACATCTGAGCGAATCCCGCTTTTATTCGTTATACAAGCGGATATTCGGAATATCACCCAAAAACGATCTAATTATTGCGCGCATAGAGAGAGCAAAGCACCTGCTCGAGGAGAACAAATACAACAACGCAGAGATCGCAGCTATGACAGGATACACGAATGAATACCATTTTATAAGACAGTTCAAGAAGGCGGAGGGTATCACACCGAAGGAATATGCAAGGGCAAAGAACCGTAACGGCGGCTGATCTTTTTGCGGCATGCTTTTTCGTAAAACAGCTTGAATAAACAGCGGCGTGAAGCGATGATCTCGCCCGCTGTTTTTTGTTTTGAGGGCGTTTTGTGAATTATCAGTATTTTTGTGTGTGCAACTTGACTGAATTTTAGTAAAAAAGCATAGTTTTTGCTTAAAAAATAACAAATACCATATATAAACACACAAAATGCACTTCTCAATTGTATGAACGGAATGATATTATTTGTGTGTATATATTATATATATAA
>JAZMZS010000017.1:0-8763 GCA_045586105.1 Eubacteriales bacterium
CGGGGGATAACCCTTTCTCAAAGGGTTTCCCCCGAAAAGGGGTTTTCCCGCCTCTACCCAATACGTAAAGCTTTTTGGCAGGGGGATACGGGGGATACCTTTTCTCGAAAAAGGTATCCCCCGTCTGTTTTATCATTCTATTCTATTATTCAAACACCGCGATCGTCTGCTCGGTCGTGAGCGGAGCGGGCTTGAGTGAGCCGTCGCCGATGATAACTCTGCCGTTCTCAATACGGTAGGGCTCTAAGAATACGTATCTTCCGCCCGTACGGTCGGGGGAGAGGTACGCGTGGTAAGCGATAAAGCGCTGTCCCTCTGCATCCATGAAGTAGGAGGCGTGGCCGCAGCCGAAGACCTCGTCTGACATAGAGAAGATAGGCTCCTTGTCCTTTGTCCAATGCGACTCGTTTGCGGGATCGGTGCCGTCGAGCGCCATGTGTCCGAGCGCGTAGTATTTAGTCCAATATCCCGAGCCCGAGTAGATAACGTATATTTTCCCATCGTCACCGTAGACGGCAGTTCCGCCCTCGACCACGCGGGGAAGGATCTTCCCTTCCTTGGTAGCGCCGAAGCCGTGCATCTCCCACTCCTCCGTGGGACGGCAAAGAACGTGCGCCTCGCCTGCGGTATAGGGGTTTATCATCTTGGCTATTCTGATACGCTGGTGAAAATCCTCCGTCTGGCGTCCGAGCTCGTCTACCCACATACAGTAAACGTCCTCCCCGTGGCGCAGCAGGGTCTGGCCGCAGCGCCAGCCGTCGTTGAGATGCTCGTCGGTGGGCGAGGTGACCTTGATCGGGACGTTTCTCTCGCCCGTCTCGGGGTGTCCGTAGGGCGCGAAGGGGGTGTCCTTATCCTCGCACTTAAGAACGTACATACGGTGGTTGACGTTGTGTCCGTCGTCGAGCGCTATGAACATATACCAGCCCTCGTGCTCGGGACCGAAGTCCTCGGCGGAGAAGTGATGTATCTCGGGTGACCAGAGGTTCTTCGACCACATCTCACCGTCTCTCGGCTCGAACGCCATGACCGTCTCGCAATGCTCGGGGTCATGGATACGGGTTACGTCCTTGGCTCTGTAAAGGATGAGCTTGGTGCCCGCGGTACAGCAGAGATAGTAATATTCTTCATGCACAAAAAGCCAGGGATCGGCACCGTGGCAAATGGGGTTTTTGAACGTGACCTTTTTCATAGCGCACCTCATTATTATAAAAGTGTAAGAGAAGATTCCCTTTGCTTCATGATATCACGGTGCAGGGAAAAAAGCAAGTAAGACGGAGGATTTTTTCGTTAAAAAAATAACTCACGCAAAGCGTGCTCGATAGACTTGACGGGCAGGGTGAGGTATGATAGAATAGAAGAGAAAAAATATGTTTTCGCGAGGTGAATATTATGATCAAGCTCGAGCGCATTTCGGTAATGAACATGGAAAACGCCATCAGAGGCGCGCGCAATCCTCTCAATTCCTGGGACAGAATGGACAGCAGCTATGATGCCGAGGGCAATTTCGTTCTCGGTGAGAATGACCGCTCTCTCGCAACAAGGCTCTGCCATGCGGGGTCGGATCACAGAAAGTTTATAAGACAGATATTCGTATCCGTCGACATCACCGCTCCCCTCTACTGGTGGAAGGAATTCGACACCTACAAGGTCGGTACGGTCGCAAATTCCTGCTCGACCATGCACAAGATACAGGCAAAGGAATTCACGCGCGAGGACTTCTCCTGCGACCGTCTCTCCGAGGGCGGTCTGACGGCGCTTGACACCCTTATCGCTTATCTCGAGGAGTGCCGTGTGAAGTTCAACGAGACAAAGGACCGCGCGTACTGGCACGACATGATACAGCTTCTTCCTTCAAGCTACAATCAGATGCGTACGGTAACGCTCAACTACGAGAATCTCTCGAACATCTACTACGCAAGAAGATCGCATAAGCTTGCCGAATGGCATACTTTTTGCGACATGATACTCTCTCTTCCTTACGCGGACGTGATGATAACCACGAAGGAAGAATAAAATGTTATAAATACAACATTAAAAGGAGACTGATTACATGAAACGTTTAACCTCACTGCTTCTGTCGATCGTCATGGCGGTATCCGTCATTTCATTCGGCGGGCTTGAGATCGGCGGTATCGAGACACACGCCGCTGAGAAGGTGGTATTCGTAAAAGAGGGCGGTTCGGGCGACGGCTCGAGCGTAGACGCTCCCTTAGGCACGCTTGAGGCGGCTTATGCAGCGCTCGGAGATGCGGGCGGAAGAGTAGTTCTCTGCGGCCACTACACGATGAAGGCTCCGTTTGAGGAGCCCGTACACAACGGTCAGATCACCGTAACGCAGAACTACAATGACAAGGACTACCGCGAGGCAGGATCTCTCTACACGGGAGGTACCGGCAGAAGATACATTCTCAACGGTCCGACGGTATTCGAGAACATCAAGTTCACTACGCAGAATAAGGGTGGATTGTTCTTTATCTGTCAGTACAACCGCATCGAATTTGCCGAGGGCATCCTATGCGAAGGCTTTGACGGTTCGCTCGTTGCAAACGCGGTCACTCTGCTCGGAGGCGAGCAGCTCGGACTTGCTCCCAAAAAGAAGAACGACACGGGCTCGCACATCGTAGTCAAGTCCGGCTCGGATATTCTGATCGCAGGTCTCTGCCGTCAGATGAAGGCTGACAACGACCGCTCGGCTAAGATCGAGGTCTACGGCGGTGAGATCACCACTCTCTACGGCGGAAACATCAACGGATGTAAGGGTAAGTCTGCCGAGATAAAGATCGACGGCGGTGAGTTCACGGGCAAGGTAGCCTGCGAATACGGTCTTTCCGACTCAGTCAAGGTATCGGTAAACGGCGGTGACTTTTCCGCCTGCAAGCTTATCACGGGAACGGCGATAAACTCCGAGATCACCGTAGCCGACAAGGTCGAGGCGGTAGTTACTCCCCTTCTTTCCGGCTTCAAGACTGTTACCACCTCGAAGGGCGTCGTAGTCAACAAGATCCCCGAGGAGGTCTTCGGTGCGGATAATTTCACCGCATCCGACGGAACTGTTCTTCCCTACAGATACTACTATCCCGAGGGCTACGACGGCTCGAGCGATAAGTATCCGATATTCGTATATTTCCACGGAAACGGCTCGAGAGGAAGCGATAACAAGGCTCAGCTCGGCGCTACTCACGCTATAGTATCGAAAATGCTCAACTCGGGCACCGACATGGTAATTATCGCACCGCAGGCACCCAAGGAAAGCGCGTGGATACTAAGCGGCACTTACCCCGGCGGTACGAGTCACGATCCCGCAAAGGCTCCTACCTCAAAGCATTTTTCGGCGGCTATCGAGCTTGTAAATAAGGTGATGGAGGATCCCCGTATCGACCGCGACCGTCTCTATATTTCGGGAGGCTCAAACGGTGCGGGCGCTTGCTGGTCGTTTATTTCAAGAAACCCCCGCTCGGTTGCGGCTGCCGTAATTCTGGCAGGCACGGGCTCGACCGGCGGTGCCGAGAAGGTCGCTCCCACTCTTCTCTACACTCCTATCTGGACCTTCCACGGAGATTCCGACAAGACGCTTAACGTAGCGGGAACGAGACAGATCGTTACTGCCGTAGAGGAGCTTGGCGGAAAGGATATGCTCTACACCGAAATGGCAGGCCGCGACCACGATATATGGGTAGATGCGGCAAACTACAAGGGACTGATCGACTGGGTGCTTTCACAGAAGCGCACCGACGCGGTATTCCCCATTTCCAAGGTACTTGACACCTCTCTTATCGAAGAGAATTACGTACCCGCAGAGACCACACCCGCGGATACTGATGGTGCGGAGAACACGACCGCTCCCGCGGACAGCTCGGCGGTAAACGGTACTGCCGCCGATACCTCGGCGGATACTTCGGGTGTTCACAGTGATGAGACCAAGGCGAACATCGCTCTTCCTATAGGAATAGGCGCAGGCGTGCTTGCGCTGATAGCAATTACGGTAGTGATCATTCTGAAGAAGAAAAAGAAGTAATTTGACAGTAAAAAACTTCCCGTTCCTCATGGTAGAGGAACGGGAAGTTTTTTATATGAAGGAGACGGGGCGGTTGTTCTTTGAACAAACGATGTTGTCCTGCGGACAAATGATGTGGGCTATGCCCAATGATGTTACGGCTTTGCCGTAGGTGATGTTGCACTTCGTGCAAATTATCGAGTGCTCCCTCGAGGATGACAGCGGGGATGGACTTCTTACGATAACCGTAACTAGCGCAGCGGCGCGAGCTTGGGGCAAAGAAAAATGCACCGACCAAAGCGGTCGGCGCACATAATTTCGTTTTATCCTTACCATTTTTCCTAAAAGGTTTAGGAAGGGGGTACGGGGGATAACCCTTTATCAAAGGGTTTCCCCCGTTTCTTTTCCCATCGATCTCCGCTACGAGCGCGCCGCGCGAGCTTGGGGTTTTAGTGTAAATACCCCACTACGTCAGTGGCGCACAAAATTGCGTTTTATTCTTGCCCATTTATAAAAGTTTTTGGGGAAAGGGTACGGGGAAACCCCTTTTCTCAAAAAGGGGTTTCCCCGCTTCCTATCTGTTTCTATCCATTCTCATTCAAGTCTCATTCAAGCTCGAACGCACCGGTATAGAGGCTGTAGTAGACGCCGCGCTCGGAGATGAGCTTTTCGTGGCTTCCGCGTTCGATGATCCTGCCGTGGTCGAGGACCATGATGACGTCGGAATTCTTTACGGTAGAGAGACGGTGGGCGATAACGAATACGGTTCTGCCCTCCATGAGCTTGTCCATTCCGCGCTGAACTATCGCCTCGGTACGCGTGTCGATCGAGGACGTAGCCTCGTCGAGTATCATAACGGGCGGGTCGGCAACGGCGGCGCGTGCGATAGCGAGAAGCTGTCTCTGTCCCTGCGAGAGATTTGCTCCGTTGCCCGTGAGCATCGTATCGTACCCCTGCGGAAGCCGTGTAATAAAGCCGTCGGCGCCCGCGAGCTTAGCCGCCTCGATGCATTCCTCGTCGGAAGCATCAAGCCTGCCGTAGCGGATGTTGTCCATGACCGTTCCCGTAAATAGGTTGGTCTCCTGAAGTACTATACCCATCGAGCGGCGAAGGTCGCTCTTTTTAATTTTGTTGATGTTGATGCCGTCGTAGCGTATCTTGCCGTCGGCAATATCGTAATAACGGTTGAGCAGGTTCGTTATCGTGGTCTTACCGGCGCCCGTGCTTCCGACAAACGCCACCTTCTGCCCCGGCTCTGCGTAGATAGAGACGTCGTGGAGCACCGTCTTTCCTTCCTCGTAGCCGAAGTCGACCTCGGTCATGCGCACGTCGCCTTTGAGCTCGGTGTAGGTGGTGGTTCCGTCCGAATGCGGATGCTTCCACGCCCACTTGCCCGTGCGCTCGTCGGTCTCGGTGATAGAGCCGTCCTCTGCGATATTGGCGCGTACGAGCGTAACGTAGCCGTCGTCGGGCTCGGGCTGCTCGTCGATAAGAGCGAATATTCTGCCCGCACCCGCCATAGCCATGACGATCGAGTTTATCTGCTGGGAGAGCTGGTTGACGTTACCCGTGAACTGCTTCGTCATATTCAGAAAGGGTATAACGATGTCGATAGAGAAGGCAAGCCCCGAGAGCGCGACGTTGGGAATTCCCGAGAGCAGGAAAAGCCCGCCCACCGTCGCTACGGTAACGTAGGTGACGTTGCCGATGTTCATGATTATCGGCCCGAGAATGTTTGCGTACGAATGCGCACGGCGGCTGTCCTCGAAGAGCTGCTCGTTTATCTTCTCAAAGTCACGGCAAGCCTCCTGCTCGTGGCAGAAGACCTTGACTACCTTCTGTCCGTTCATCATCTCCTGCACGAAGCCCTCGCACTCACCCATCGACTTCTGCTGACGTATGAAGTATTTTGCGCTGCCGCCGCCGATCTTCTTTGAGACGAAGACCATGCAGATAATTCCGCAGAGCACGACGAGGGTCATCAGCACCGAGTAGTAGAGCATGATAAAGAAGACGCAGATAACTATCGTCGTTGCCTGAAGCATGCTCGGAAGCGACTGCGAAACGAGCTGGCGGAGCGTGTCAATATCGTTTGTGTAATGGCTCATCACGTCGCCGTGCTTGTGTGTGTCAAAGTAGCGTATCGGGAGATCTTGCATTCCGTCGAACATCATGCAGCGCATCTTGTCAAGAAATCCCTGCGTGATATACGCCATCAGCTGCGTGTGTATCGTAATAAAGGTAAGCGAAAGCAGATAGAGCGTCACGAGTATCGCGATAAGCGGAAGTATCTCGACCCACGCCTCGGAATAATTCGTGTTGCCCGCATCCAGGTACTTCGTAATTACGGCAAGCACCTTCTGCGTAAAGATGGCGGGAATGGCGGAAACACCCGCGCTTATAAGAATGCATACGCAGGTGAGAGGCATCAGCACGGGGTAGGACTTGAAGAGGAGCTTGAGTACTCTTCCGAGCACCGAGAAGTTCATCCTCGGCTTGCCCTTGGGTTGCTGTGCGCCGCGCAGATCCTTCGCTTCGCTCGAGGATGACAGCGCGGAAGCGTTTTTGGGTGCCTGTGCGCCTGCGGGCGGAGCAGCGGTGTTTTTCTTATTCTTCATCCTCGTCCCCTCCCTTCGTCTGCTGTTCGTAGACCTCGCGGTAGATGTCACTTGACTGAAGAAGCTCGTTGTGGGTACCGACGGCGCTTATTCTGCCCTCGTCCATAACGATTATCATATCGGCGTGCTCCACCGAGGCTATCCTCTGTGCGATAATGAGCTTGGTCGTTTCGGGAATGTACTTCTCAAAGCCCGCGCGGATCGCGGCGTCCGTCTTCATGTCGACGGCGCTTGTCGAATCATCGAGAATGAGCACCTTCGGCTTTGCCAAAAGCGCGCGCGCTATACAAAGACGCTGGCGCTGACCGCCCGAAACGTTCGTGCCTCCTTGCTCGATCTTGGTGTTATAGCCGTCGGGGAAGGAGCTGACAAACTCGTGAGCACAGGCAAGCCTGCACGCCGCTTCAAGCTCCTCGTCGGTCGCGTCGGGATCTCCCCAGCGGAGGTTTTCCGCGATCGTGCCCGAGAAGAGCGTGTTTTTCTGCAGAACCACCGCAACGGCAGAGCGCAGAGCGTCAAGCGAATACTCGCGCACGTCTGCCCCGCCGACCTTGACCGAGCCCTCGGTCACGTCATAAAGACGGGGAATGAGCGAGACGAGCGAGGTCTTTGACGAGCCCGTACCGCCGATTATTCCGACGGTCATGCCCGACTCGATCCTCAGATCGATATCCGAGAGGGCGTATTTCTTCGCTTCTCTTGAATACTTGAAGCTGACACCCGAAAATTCGATAGAGCCGTCCTTGATCACGGTCAAGGGAGAGGGCGGGTCTGTGAGCGTGCTGTCGGTCGAAAGCACCTCGGCAACGCGCTTGATCGATTCTGCGGATATCGTGAGAATAACGTATATCATCGAGAGCATCATCAGCTGCATGAGTATCTGCATTCCGTAGGTAAGCATAGCGGATATCTCACCAACTCCGATGACCGAGCCGCCGCTTGAGATTATCAGCCTCGAGCCTACCGTCAGCACGAATATCATGTTGAAATATACGCAGATCTGCATGATGGGGGAGTTGAGCGCGACGATCCTCTCTGCCTTTGTGAAATCGTCGCGTATCTCGTGCGCCGCACGCCCGAACTTGCCCTTTTCGTGCTCCTCGCGCGAGAAGCCCTTGACCACGCGCATTCCGCGTACGTTCTCCTCGATAGACTCGTTTAAGCGGTCGTACTTCTTGAATACCCGCCTGAACGCAGGCATTGCACGGCGGCTCACCATAAAGAGCCCGAACGCAAGAAACGGTACTATTACCACGAACGAGGTAGCGAGCGCCCCGCCCATGATGTACGCCATCACGATAGAGAATATGAGCATCAAGGGTGCTCTGATGGCGGTGCGGATTATCATCATGTACGCCATCTGGACGTTCTGCACGTCTGTCGTCATTCTCGTGACGAGAGACGCCGTCGAGAAGGAGTCGATGTTCTCAAAGGAATAGGTCTGTATCCGCGCGAACATATCACGGCGCAGATTTTTGGCAAAGCCCGCAGAAGCGCGCGCGCAGGTAACGCCCGCGATCCCGCCGCACGACAGCGACGCCGCCGCCATGACTATGAGAATAACGCCCGTCTTTATCACGAGCGATATCTCTGCTCCCGCCTCGATGCTGTTGACCATGTCGGCGGTAATGAAGGGAATAAGACACTCGATTATCGCTTCCAGCACGATAAACAGGAAGGTCAGGATCGAGGGGGTCTTGTATTCCCTTATACTTTGTGCGATCTTTTTTATCATTTTGAAAATCCTTGATTTCGGGGGAAGACCTTTTTGAGAAAAGGTCTTCCCCCGAACCCCTTTTCCAAAAACTTTTATGCACTTTTTATTTATGGGGCGCTTTCTCTTTGCCCCCAAGCTCGCCTCGCTTGCACAAATTGCGCAATCCATCGGATAACTGCGCGACTCAGGCTCGGTCATTTATGAAAATAAACTCCCGTCGCCTTCGCGCTTGTTTCCTCGTCTTGCATCAATTTTTGCGTCGCGAGCAAGCCACTGCGCTCGAAGTACTAACTGTCGAGTATGAGCGTAGCATAGCCTTCCCCGGTGGGGGAAGGGGGAATGTTTTGCGAAGCAAAACATTGGATGCTCCGTGGCATCCCGCGCCTAAATGGCGATGAAGGGATGGCGCGGAGAGGAAAAAACAACGAGCA
>JAZMZS010000018.1:0-4806 GCA_045586105.1 Eubacteriales bacterium
TGCCGTAAGCTCGTCATCATACATTCTTCCCGAGGCTCTGAGCGCCTCGATCGCACGCTTTGATGCGTTGAACTCGACAGGAAGCGTTACAAGCTGAAAGACTGTCGAAAGAGCAAAAAATGCGATGCCGAGAGTAACAAGCGGCTGAAACGCAAGCAGAGCTCCTATCAGAATGAGAGGGACGGTCAGCTTTGAGCCGATATTCGTTATCGGAATGATAGCGGCGCGAATCTGTATCGGCGTGTACTGCTTTGCATGCTGTACCGCGTGTCCCGCCTCGTGAGCGGCAACACCGACAGCGGCGGCAGAGGTGGAGGAATAGGTAGCGTCGGAGAGCCTGATCACGCCCGCCTTCGGGTCAAAGTGATCGTTGAGCTCGCCCGCGATGTGCTCTATTCTCACATTATGGATGCCGTTTTCCTCGAGGATCATGTGAGCTGCCTGACAGCCCGTCATTCCGCTTCTTGTGGGAATATTTGAATATTTGCTGAAGGTGCTCGTTACCATTCCCTGCGCTATCATTGCGAAGATCATAGCGGGAAGGACGAGAACGAGATACGTCCAGTCTATTCCGAAGTAATAAAACATAGGTTTTTCTCCTTTGGGTTATGCGAGAACATCTCCGACCTTGATCCTTCTGCCGTTGATGTAATCACGGGCAGGCATCCTTCCCTTTCCCTGGGGAAGCACCGCAAGAATGTCGATCGCTCCTGTGCCGCAGGCAACCGTTATCGCTCCTCCGTCAAGAGAAATGACCTCGCCGGGAGAGGCAGCGGCAGATCCCTTGTCGGATATCCTCGCTTTTACTATTTTGAGTATGGACCCGTCTGCCAGATTGCAGTATGAGAGAGGAAAGGGTGACATGCCTCTTATACGGTCATGCAGAGCCCTTGCACTTTGCGAGAGATCAAGATGCCCTTCTTCCTTCGTTATCTTCTCCGCGTAGGTCGAGAGGGAATCGTCCTGCTTTTCCCTGACGAGCTCTCCGCGCTCAGCAAGCCTGACCGCCTCCGCAAGTGCATCGGCGCCGAGCTCGGCGAGAGCATCGTGAACCGTCTCAAAGTCATCCTCGTCACCTATGATATACTCGCGCTTGAGAAGCATGTCGCCGGTGTCGAGACCTACGTCCATCATCTGGATGGTAACGCCCGTCTTCGGCTTTCCGTCGATGATGGCTCTCTGCATCGGTGCCGCTCCCCTGTATTCGGGAAGGAGCGATCCGTGCACGTTCATGCATCCGTATACGGGAAAGTCAAGCACGTATTTCGGCAGTATCTTTCCGTAAGCAACCACGGCTATCAGCTCGGGCTTCTGTGCTTCAAGCACCTCGAGAAAAGCGCCGTCCTTTAGCGTTGCGGGGGTGTAAACGTCAAGTCCGAGCTCGAGTGCAGCCGCCTTTACAGGCATAGGGGTGAGCTTTTTTCCGCGCCCCTGAGGTTTGTCGGGAACTGAAACGACACCGGTTATTTCGTGCCCCTCGGCGATAAGCCTTTTGAGAGACACAACGGCAAAATCGGGCGAGCCCATAAACAGTATCTTCATTTATTATCTCCGTATGTGTTGAAAAATATGTCCGGTTCAGAGGGCAGAGGCATTATTCCTCGTCATCATCCTCTGTCATTTCGGCAAGCTCCTCGGGAGTGAGTATCCGCAGAGCATCGTCGGTGAAGAGTATTCCGTCGAGGTGGTCGCATTCGTGGCATATCGCACGTGCGAGCAGTCCGTCTCCGGTAAGCTCACATTCGCATCCGTCGCGGTCAAGATATACTACCGTAGCTACCTCGGGACGCTTGTGTATGCCGTATTTCCCGGGAACCGAGAGACAGCCCTCGATCTCCTGCTGCTCTCCCTGCTTTTTCGTGATGCGGGGGTTGATCATTTCGTATACTTTGCCATCCTCTACCTCTATGACGACGATGCGGCGCAGTATTCCTACCTGGGGTGCGGCGAGACCGCATCCGTTTGCTTCTCTCATCGTTTCCGTCATATCGTCGAGCAGGGTGCGGATCTTCTGTGTGATCTCCTCCACGGGACGGCATTTTTTACGGAGAACCGGATCCCCGTCCTTGATTATGTTGAGCTTTGCCATAATGTCTCCTTGATGTAAGTAATTGTATAAAAACCGTTTATACCGACGTGGGATTGAAGTCCACCGACAGCACTACGTCCCCGCCTCCGCCCTGAGAAAATTCACTGAGCAGACAGGAGAAGAGCCCTCGTGTGGTGCGGTTGAGCTTGGTTTTGATAACCATCCTCATTCGGTATTTTTCGTTGAGCTTGTATACCGGAGCCTCAAAGGGTCCGTAAGCTATCACGGGGATCTCCGCAGGAAGCGTCTGCGCCTGCTCCTTGAACCTTTTTGCGAGTGTTTCGGTGCATCTGGACAGGTCTGATTCGTTGTCCGCTGTGACTGTCAGAAGCACGATATCGCAAAAGGGCGGCCAGATGTAGGTGCGCCTCAGCTCGATCTCCTTTTCATAAAATTCCTCGTAGTCTCCGCGGCAGCACAGCTCTATGATCTCGCTTTCGGGCTTGAAGGTCTGTATCAGTGCAACACCGGGCTTCGAGGCTCTTCCCGCTCTTCCCGCTACTTGAGTGATGAGCGAGAAGCTGCGTTCATTCGCTCTGTAGTCATCCATAGCGAGCGAAGCATCCGCTCCCATTACTCCGACCACGGTAACGTCGGGAAAGTCATGCCCCTTGGCTACCATCTGAGTGCCTATCAGCACATCGGCGGATTTTTGCCTGAATGATGAAAGAAGCTCGTCATAAGCATGCTTTGTTGTTACGGTGTCCGCATCCATACGCATGATCCTTGCATCGGGAATGAACAGGGACAGCTCCTCTGCCGCCTTTTGTGTGCCGACACCCATTCGTGTCAGCTTGTCTGAGCCGCAGTAGGGGCAATTGCGCGGAACGGGTGCGGTATAACCGCAGTAATGGCATTTCAGAGTGTCGGAGCCGTCATAATTTCTGTGTGCGGTAAGAGATACCGAGCAGTGCGGGCACTGCAGGGCTTCTCCGCATTCACGGCAGTTGACAAAATTATTATATCCACGCCTGTTGAGAAATATTATTGCCTGCTCTCCTCTGCTTTTTGCTTCTGCTGTCTCCCGTATAAGCTCTCTGCTGATGGGAGATAGATGTGAAGCCTTCAGCTCGCGCCTCATGTCGCAGATGATGATCCTCGGCAGAACGGCATTGCCGTATCTTTCACGCAGGCACACAAGAGAGTAATTACCGTTTTTGGCGCGGTAGAAGGATTCCACCGACGGTGTTGCGGAGCAGAGAAGCATAAGAGAGCCCGTGTGGGCACATCTGAAGCGCGCAATATCGCGTGCATGGTATTTCGGATCCGAATCCGACTTGTACGTGTGCTCCTGCTCCTCGTCGATGATGATCATGCCGAGGTTTTCTAGCGGAGCAAACACGGCAGAACGGGTGCCTATGACCACGTCCACCTTGCCCTCGCGGATCCTTTTGTGTGCATCCAGCTTTTCTCCTGCGCTGAGCGCAGAATGAAGCACCGCTACCCGCTCACCGTAGAAGGAACAGAACAGTCCCACGGTCTGCGGAGTGAGTGCGATCTCCGGCACAAGCACGATGACCGATCTTCCCGAGGATGTCACCTCGTCGATCATTGATTTCATTACTCTCGTTTTGCCCGAGCCTGTCACGCCGTACAGAAGCGCCGCGTGAGCACCCTCTGCGTGGTACAGGGAAGCCAGCTCCAAAAACGCCTCGCGCTGACGGTCGGACAGAATGTTTTTCTTCGTTTCGTCTATTTTGATGTTTTGATAGGGATTTCTCGATTCCTCGACCTTTTCCTCGATGAGCAAGCCCTTTTCAAGCAGCCCCTTGAGCTGAGCGGGGGTCGCGTCCGCCTCTGAGAGCAGCTTGCTTTTTTCGCATCTGCGAAGTCTCAGAGCGCATGACAGAAGCTTTCTCTGTCCCTCGCTTCTCAGCCGCGTTTTTGCATCCGGGGCGTGGTCTGCCGACCTTTTTGCCTCTTCCTCGTCGCGGCATGGAGAAATATAGCTGACGTAGACAGTGTTTATTTTTTCGCTCACGAAATATTCGCGGCGCACAGCACCCTTTCGGATCAGCTTCTGAATAATTACATCGGTATCCGAGCCGAATTCCGCCGAGATCCTTTTTTCGGATACGGAGGGGTTGGCGCAGATCCTCTCGAGCAGAACTCTCTCGCTGTCTGTAAGAGAAATATCGGGTATCGGGTCTGTCGGAAAAAGCAGCTGCTCGGTCTTGTGAAAGAGCGCGGACGGAAGCATACACCGTACCGCCTCTCCGACCGTGCACAGAGTTTGCTCGCGCATGAAAAAGCAGAGCTTCAACATTTCTTCACTCAGCGCAAAGCGCCTGTCGGTAACCGACGTGATCGGCTTTACCCGCTCGAATCTGCATTCGTCCTTGAGGGTGCATACCACGGCATACATTCTTCGGTTTGATACGCCGAACGGAACCGTAACGATGCTCCCCTCGGTAACGTCGTCCTCGAGGTGCTCCGGAATATAATAATCATATTCACGGTCGATATGGTACGGAACGTCGAGAACGTGAGCCGAAACGTAACGGCGCATTACTGCTCGTCAGCTTCCTTTACGTACGTTTCCTCGAGCTCTGCTGCGTAAGTCTGCTCGGGCTCTGCTGCCTCGTCTGCGGCTGCTTCTTTTGTTATTTCGAATTCACCGTTGTATATGCGGCGGACTGCACTCGTTACTGCTCTTTCGTCGCTGAGCTCGTCCTTGAGAAGCGCCGCAAGGCTCTTGTCGGTCTCCTTGTTTGCGA
>JAZMZS010000019.1:0-11956 GCA_045586105.1 Eubacteriales bacterium
TTAGGATCGAAACTTGTGCTAAATACAGCGACGAGAAGATTTGTTCCTCTTATGATATACTGACTTTAGAAAATAAAATTAAGAATTTAGAAATATCATACACTATTTCTAACAGACCGACTGCTTATTTGTGTAATGCCGCTTATTACCATATTCTCAAAAAGAATCTAAATACAGTGTTTATTCATATTCCGTCATTAAAAGGGATGAATGACGGGTTGATGAAAAAACTGTTGATGTTGGCTTGATGCCTTTTGTGTTTGGTGGGAGCATACAAACGAGGCTTTTGAAGCCCGTGCCCATCGCGTATGCGGGGCAAAAGCATATGCGGCTGTTGCCCGTGCGACCCACGGCTTGATTTTTTCGTGCAGATGTTCTATAATAGTATCGGCTTATTATTCCAACCTAAAAGATCACTATAGCTAAAAACGATGTCAAGAGAGTTGACATGACACATAATGTAAATGACAAAGGAGCAGAGATTTGAATATGGATATCAAAAGCATGGAATGGACGAGAGCCCCGAAGAATTACACGGTAACCGACGACAGAATAGAGATCCTGACCGAGCCGCATACCGATCTGTGGCAGAGGACGTATTATCATTTCCGCAACGATAACGCACCGCTCCTGCAGGCGAAAACGAAGGAGAAGTATTTTTCCTTTACGGTAAAGACCGAGTTTGATACCAAGGTGCGCTACGATCAGAGCGGCGTCGTGATGTATCTTGACTCGGATAGTTGGCTCAAGGCTTCCGTAGAATACGAAAACGAAAGCATTAGCCGTCTCGGCAGCGTAGTCACAAGCAACGGCTATTCGGATTGGTCGAGCGTGGATATCGACGCGTCGGTAAAGTCGATATGGTTCAGGCTCAGCCGCAGAGAGGACGATTTTTGTATAGAGAATTCCACCGACGGCGTGCATTTTCATCAGATGCGTATTTGTCATATGTTCGACCTGCCCGAGGAGATAAGCTTCGGTATATACGCCTGCAGCGCGGAGAACGGCTCGTTTAAGGCAAGCTTCAGCGGGCTTTCCTTTGGCGAATGCGCGTGGCGCGCCCACGACGGTCAGCAGCCCGACGGTCAGTAAAGAAAAGCAAGTTGACCAATATATAACGGAGGCAACGATATGGATAACGAAAAGATGCACCGGACAGGGAATAATTCCATGTTCCCGTGGTACGCAGCCTTGATATTTGCCGTTTGCATATTCTTGATCTGCGGTCTGTATTTCTTAGTAAGATACGAAGACGTGTATGATAACAGCACCTACGGAGGCTACATACCTCCGAGCTTCGGCGTAGCGGCTTTCCACGTTATTATGGCAATAGTCTTTTCGTTTTATGCTATAGTTTTAAAGATCGTCTTCAAAAATCGAGTGTATCTGCGCGTGCTGCTGCTTACCGCTTTGCTTTTGCCGATCATTCTTTATAACGTAAGTTACCACACCTTGAAAAAAGGCGGTCCTTTTCACTTCCTGGTCGATAAAGGCGGAATATTCCATTTTATTACGATAGCCGACTGGAATCTGGACGGTATGAACGACGAGCTTTACCACCGTACCTACGACGAAAGAGTGTATTTGTCGCGCTGCACGGGACATTACGAAGATACGGTAATAGAAAATATCGACGTTGTGGCCACAGGCACGGGCACGGGACTCGACGGTACTTATTGCTCTTACGATTGGGAAGACAAGATGATAAAGCTGAATATGAAAAAAAGCGGCGTTGAATATAAAGAAATAAGGATAAAGGTGACGTTTCACAGCTCCGCCGATGCGGAAAAGGTATTGTTTCGCATAGACAAAAAGGTAATACCCGCAAGCAAGGGGGATAAGGTCGTAACGCTGACCTTTGACGCCGCTGCGTGTGCGGAATTTCAGAATTCTTCGGAGAAGGAATACGTTAGAATACCGATCGAGTATTTGCTCGACTATCTTACGTAGAGATCAGTATCACGCCCGCCGTATCCGTCATAAAATGTTATTGTCGGGGCAAGTCTCCGACAATACACCGACAGGATAACGAGTATGGCTATTTTTTCTAACCAGGCAACCTTGACCTACAACGGTATCAGTACGAATTCCAATATAGCATACGGTGAAATATTAGACGTGGTAAGCGTTACGAAAACGGCAATAGAGCAGGCTTACAGAATAGGCGAGCTTGTGAGCTACGCCGTATCGGTAACCAACACGTCGGCAGCGGCTCTTGCGGGTATCACCCTGACCGACGATCTCGGCGGGTACGCCTTCGGGGAAGGTACGGTCTACCCTCTCGTCTACGAGGAAGGCTCGGCTACGCTGTTTATAGACGGAATACCTCAGCCCGATCCCGCAGTTACGGCAGGACCGCCTCTCACGGTCACGGGAGTGAATATTCCCGCGGGCGGAAACGCGATCCTCATCTATCAGGCGAGAGTCGGAAGCTACGCCACGCCCTCCGAGGACGGTGAGATAACCAACACCGTCACCGTAACGGGGACGGGTGTGGGAGAGCCGGTCTCCGCAAGCGAAACTATCGGAAGCGGCACCGCACCTCTGATCGGCATCCTCAAGTCTATCTCCCCCGCAAGGGTAGTGGACAACGACCGCGTGACCTATACCTTCGTGATACAAAACTCGGGCAACAGAGCACTCATCGCTACCGACGATTCTGTGATCACCGACGTGTTCGAGCCTATACTGAGCGCGCTCAGCGTCACCTTCAACGGACAGACTTGGACCGAGGGCGTGCAGTACGATTACGACGAATCTACGGGAACCTTCGTGACCGCGGCGGGTGTTGTCACCGTGGACGCGGCGACCTATACGCAGGACCCCGTAACGGGCGAGTACAGCACTACTCCCGGAGTTTCCACGCTTACCGTCACGGGAACTATCTGATAACCAAACAAAACGCAAGCACCGCCGGGCAGGGTCTGTGCGACCTGCACCTCGGCGGTGTTTTTTTGTTGCATAGGGAATTGCGCAAATTTTGTATGCGCAGAATGCTCATCCGTCCTGTCATCCTCGAGGGAGGCTTTTGCCGACCGAAGGATCTGAGGGCGAGCAGAGAGTAACGTTATTTTGTTCTCCCGCTTAGATTCTTCGCTACGCTCAAGAATGACAGCGGGATCGATGCTTCTGAGTGCAAGTAGCACACAGCGCACTTTTTAAATTTTACTATTGACTTTTGTCCGCCGTTCTGTTAAAATAGAGGAGCAGAGCCACGGCGGTAGTTAACCCTGCCCCATTTTGATTTATTCAATTAAATCGTGTCAGAGTTAATCGGGATTCTGCTTCGACTGCTCAAAGTTGCAGCTTTGAGCAGTCTTTTCTTTTTGCTCTGTTCGTGGTTCGCTTTGAACAAATATAACAGAAAAAAAGCCCCGTCTGCTGACGAGGCTTTTTTGGTGCTCCATCGGAGACTTATCTGCCCTGTTCTATAATTTTCTCAAGTTCCGCTTTGGCTTCTTCGATCTGTCCCGACTTAAGGAGCAAAAGCAACATCCGGCAAAATGAAACGAATTCAATTTCTGTGTCATCCTCTTGCTTCCTGCAAGGATCACAAACGGTCTGCAGTTTGCCAAGCAGATCATTAATGGATCCGTTAAATTCTCCGTTAATTACATCCTCTTTGATCTTTTGGATCTCTTCTGTTATGTGTTTTGTTCCTTCGTTGTTTTTTTGTGTGTGCTTTTCCATTGGCTTTACCTCCTTTGACTAACATTTGACTGACTTTTTTTGTTCAAGCATGATAAATCACAATATTACAGATGCTTAATATTAAGGTGTGAAAAATCCCCGCAACCCTTGATTTTATCAGGATTTACGGGGATTTTTGCTTGGTGCTCCATCGGAGACTCGAACTCCGGACACCTTGATTAAAAGTCAAGTGCTCTACCGTCTGAGCTAATGGGGCAAAATCATGCTTTAATATAATATCATAAAGGAAAGGTGTTGTCAACAGTTTTTTGAAAATATTTCTCTCGGGTGTTTTTGACAGCAAAAACAGCAAAAAAATGCTTCGGTATCAAAAAACTCTTGATTTGTCGGCGGGTTTGTAATATAATAATATGTATGATAGAATTACCATGCCTATTTATGCTCATTTCGAGATGAGAGGCATGAAAGGAGAAAATATGAAAAAGGTCAGAAAGGCGATAATCCCCGCTGCGGGGCTTGGCACCAGAATGCTTCCCATTGCAAGATGCGTTCCCAAGGAAATGCTTCCCATAGTAGACAGACCTGCGGTTTCATATCTTGTAGAAGAGGCGGCAAAGAGCGGCATCACCGATATTCTTATTATCACGGGACGTGACAAGGAGGCGATGGAGGATTACTTTGATTATTCTCCCGAGTACGATGCGGCGCTTGAGGCGAAGGGCAGAGGCGCCGAGGTTGCAGAGATGCACCGTGCTTCGTACGGAGCGAACGTTTATTTTGTCAGGCAGAAGGAGCGTATGGGGCTCGGACATGCTGTGAGCCTTGCACGGAACTTTATCGGAGAGGAGCCGTTTTGCATTCTGTACGGTGATGATATCGTATTCTCGGAAAAGCCCGTGTGCGCGCAGATGATAGAGAGCTATGAAAGGTACGGCAGACCCGTTGTCGGAGTGAAGAGCGTGTCGGACGAGCTTGTTGTCAAATACTGCTCGCTCAAGGCCGAGCCGATCGAGGGCTCTTTAACTGAGTACTATGTTGATGACATGATAGAAAAGCCGAAGCTGGAGCAGAAGTATTCCAATCTTGCTATTCTCGGCAGAGTTCTTCTCACCCCCGAGATATTCGACATCCTTGAGAAGATCCCCGCAGGTGCCGGAGGAGAGATACAGCTCACCGATGCAATGGCGGAGTATGCGAGAGAGCACGGCGTTACCGCGCTTGAGTTCGAGGGTACAAGATACGATATGGGATCGAAGTTCGGGTTTATGCAGGCAAATATCACCGAGGGCATAAAGAATCCCGAGATCGGAGAAGATCTGCGCGAGTTTATCCGTGAGATAGCAAAGACCCTCTGAAAATAATTTCGAAGGCTGAGGATTTGAATATGTCTATAGTCAGAGTTTCAAAGCATAATTATTACCTTGATATAGCACAGACCGTGTCCGAGAGAAGCACCTGCCTGCGCCGGCGTTACGGTGCGATAATCGTCAAAAACGATAATATCATCTCTACCGGCTACAACGGAGCGCCCCGAGGCAGAGCAAACTGCTCGGATCTCATGTACTGCATGAGAAACAAGCTTAACATTCCGAGAGGCGAGAGATACGAGATGTGCCGCTCGGTGCATTCCGAGCAGAATGCGATAATTGCGGCTTCCCGCGAGCAGATGATCGGAGCGACGATGTATATGTGCTGCACCGACCCCGAGACAGGGGAGGTCATAGGAGGCACACGTAACTGCATGATGTGCAAAAGGGTCATCCTCAATGCGGGAATAGAAAAGGTCATTATCAGAGAGACCAAGGATACGTTTACCGAGATAAACGTCAGCGACTGGATAGAAAATGATGACAGCCTTACGGGAGAGTTCGGATATTGATGTACAGTATCAGAGCGGCTGGGACAGATGATATAGAGGGAATGTGCGCGCTTGAGCTCGAATGCTTTTCCTCCCCGTGGAGCAGGGAAGCGTTTGTTGAGACGATGCGATCGGGCGGGGGACTGTTTTTCGTATGCGAATACGAAGGAAGTATCGTCGGATATGCCGGGGCTGTGATTGCGGCAGATGAATGCTCGGTCACGAACGTGGCGGTAAATGCACCCCACCGCAGACGCGGGATATCCCGCAGACTTCTCGGAGCACTCGAGAGAGAAGCGGTACAGAAGGGCGCGCTTGACGTGTATCTGGAGGTAAGAGTATCGAACCTGCCCGCAGTTTGCGCATATGAGGCAATGGGATATGAGCGCTGCGGGATCAGACGAAGGTTTTATACAAAGCCCGTCGAGGATGCGTACGTGTATAAAAAAGAGTTGAAAAAAACAGGATTTCAGGACATAAGCAATGTACATTTTGGGAATTGAGAGCTCGTGCGACGAGACGAGCGCCGCTGTTGTTGAAACAGACGGAATAACACACAAAATACGCTCGAATATCGTAGCGTCACAGATAGATATACACCGCCTTTACGGAGGCGTAGTGCCCGAGATAGCGGGAAGAGCACATATCGAGGCTGTTTCCTCGATCACGTACCGTGCGCTTGAGGAGGCGGGGATCGGTATACGGGATATAGGCGCTGTCGGAGTTACTGCTTCCCCCGGGCTTATCGGAGCGCTTCTTGTCGGTGTGAATTTCGCAAAGAGCCTTGCATACTCATACGGGATACCGCTCGTGCCCGTCGACCACGTAAAGGGGCATACGGCGGCGGCTTATCTCGAATATGAGGGGCTGTGCGCGCCCTTTCTTTCTGTGGTCGTCAGCGGAGGTCACACGTCGATATATGAGGTTCGGGATCCCGTCAGCTTCTGTGAGATAGGCTCGACCAGAGACGATGCGGCGGGAGAAGCGTTCGACAAGATCGCAAGAGTGATCGGCATTCCGTACCCGGGAGGTGCGGGACTTGACAAGCTTGCATGCGAGGGGGACAAAAAGGCGATACAGTTCCCATCCCCCGCGATCGCAGGCGACAGTCTTGACTTTTCCTTCAGCGGGCTTAAGACCTCTGCTCTCAATTACATAAATATCGCAAAGCAGAAGGAAGAAGAGATCGACCGCGCCGATCTTGCGGCATCCTATACGGATACGATAGTCAGAGCGGTAGTAAAGAAGACAAAGGCAGCCTTGAAGCAAACAGGCGCCAAGACCCTCGTGCTTGCAGGAGGCGTTGCCGCAAATTCACACCTCAGGGCGGGGCTTGCCGAGCTTTGCGCGAAAATGAAGGTGAAATTCTGTGTTCCGTCACTCGGATTGTGCTCGGATAACGCCGCAATGATCGCAATGCAGGCGTACTGGGAGTTCTGCGCGGGAGTGCGCGCAGACACCTCTCTCAATGCGAGCGCGGTGTAAGCGAGAGGACGTTTTTTCTCAAAATTCGTCCTTTTGCACAAAAGGGAAAAAGCACAAATATCACCGAAGATTTTCACACAAGTTTTCCACACGATGTGGAAAACCCAAGAGGCTTTTTAGCACAAATTGTAAAAAACGATGCCGAAATATCCGCGAGATCCCTGTTGTAATGTGGAAAACTCGGTGGATATTGTTTGTAAATTATTGTTATCCATATAATCAAACTTTAGAAAAAGAATGTTGAAAACTTGTCCGAAATGGTGTGAAACCGCCCTTTTTGATACGAGATCGAAAAGCGTGCGGAATGGGCAGTTTGCCGAATTTTAAAAAAATGCGCAAAAGCACTTGACAGAAAAAGCATCTGTTTTTCGGATCGGAAAGGTATAAAAATGGCTGAGCAAAACGATAAGCAGTCTGCGGCAGTATCGGATACAAAGGTATCGAACGCCACGATAAAGAGGCTTCCCAGATACTTCAGATATCTGAGGGAGCTCAGACAAAATAATATATTCAGGATAAGCTCGCTTGAGCTTTCCAAGATGATGAACGTGACCGCATCCCAGATCAGACAGGACCTTAACAGCTTCGGAGGCTTCGGTCAGCAGGGATACGGATATAACGTGGATTATCTTTACCGCAATATTTCGGAGATACTCGGAGTGACGCGCTCCTTCAATGCCGTTATCATAGGAGCGGGAAATCTCGGACGTGCGCTCTCCCACAGCCCCGTATTTGAGAAGAGAGGTGTCAATCTCACGGCTGTTTTTGATTCCTCGGCTTCGGTCATCGGAACAAAGGCGGGAGATCTCACGATACTTGATGTCAAAATGCTCGAGGAATTCTGCTCGCGCAATCATGTGGATATTGCGGTCCTTACGGTTCCCCGCGATGCGGCAAAGGCGACCGCTGACAGGCTGAAGAACGCGGGCATCAGAGGAATATGGAATTTCACCAATGTCGAGCTTGAGCTCGATTCGGATATGATGGCTGAGAGCGTGCATATGGGAGATTCCCTGATGCTGCTTACATACAGGATATCTCAGCATGAAGAGCAGGGTGTCTGAGGATGCCTGCCATGAAATATGAGATAAAGTACAAAAAAGGCGAGAGCACCATCTCTCTGCCTAAGGACCGCTTGCTTGAGCTTCTTTGCGAATGCTCCGAGGCGGAGCTGAAGGCGCTGATAGCCGTAGCAGCCGAGGCGGATGAAGAGAGAGCGGCGCAGATATCGGGGCTTGAGCCTGATGAGCTATCGTCCGCACTTTCCTTTTGGCGCGGAGCTAAGCTTATCGGACGTCCCGCCCACAAAAAAAGCGCTTCTCCTGTTACGGAAGAGAGCGCCCGCGTGACACAAGAGACGGCACAGCCGCAAAGGACAAAGGCGAAGGAGAAGACATCCGAGGGGATAGATACCGAGGAGCTTCCCGAATATACGAGCGCGGACGTCGTACGTCTGAGCCGTAAGGATGCGCTGTTTCATTCCATACTTGACGAGGCACAGCGTACCTGCGGCAAGGTGTTCAATAATACGGAGATGAATTATATTCTCGCCATGCGTGACCATCTCGGGCTTGACGGTGAGTATATACTGATGCTGCTTGAATACTACAAGAGAGAGGGCAAGCCCCTCTGCTATTCCGTCAGAGTGGCGGATGCACTTGTCAAGCGCGGCATAGACACGCCCGAGGGACTTGAGGAATATCTCAAGAACCGTGATTCCTTCAAGGGGAGCGAGGGCAGATACAGAGATCTTTTCGGCATAGGAACGAGAAAGCTGACAGCATACGAGGAAAAGTACTTTACCACCTGGTCGGAGGAGATGAAGATGCCCTTCGAGCTTGTTACGCTTGCGTTTGACAGGACGGTAGAGAAAAAGGGAAGCCCGAACAAAAGCTATATGGGCGGAATACTCAAAAGGTGGCACGAGGCGGGACTTATGTGCGTGGATGCGGTCATGGAGCACGAGCAGCAGACAAGAGGCTCGGGCATTGCCTCGGGAACAGGGAGTTCTGCAGCCGGAGCGGCATCGGCGGGAGCCTCGGGCGAGAGCACGTTTAACGTGGAAGATTTCTTTCAGGCGGCGCTCGACCGCAGCTTTGCCGACGGAGGAAAAAAGGAGTAAGATATCATGGCTTACAACAGAGATAATTATGTAAAGCTCAAGGCGGAATACGAGCAAAAGAACCTTGCCGCAAAGAACGCGGCGGAAGCCCGCATAGCGGAGGTGTCCTTTGCGCATCCGGATATAGCGGCAATAGACAGGGAGCTCTCGCTTACGGGTGTGAGAATACTCAAGGCGGCGGGATCTGACAATTCGGCAGACGAGATGGAAGCGCTCAAGAGCAGGATCAAGGCGCTCAGAGAAAAAAAGACAGCGCTTCTCGTTTCGTACGGATACCCCTCTGACTATCTTGACGTAAAATACGAATGTACCGAATGCTCGGATACGGGCTACGCAGGCTCGAGCATGTGTAAGTGCTTTAAGCGTGCGCTTGTGCTTGCAGGCTACGAGAGCTCGGGAATAGGCGCGCTTATCCGCCGTCAGAGCTTTGACAACTTCTCGCTCTCGTATTACTCGGGTGATGCGAATTCTCTTGAGCAGATGAAGCGTAATTTCGAGATCGTTCGCAGCTATGCGCGCGGCTTTGGCTCTGATGCATCGAGAAACCTACTCATGATAGGCGGTACGGGCGTCGGAAAAACACATATGTCAAGTGCCCTTGCCAAGGAGATAATCGACCGCGGATATGACGTCCTCTACGAGAGCGCGCCGAACATCTTTTTCGAGCTTGAGCAGGAGCGCTTTGCCCGTGACGGCGAGCAGAGAAAAAGCGACCGCTACTATACGGCGGAGCTTCTTATCATAGACGATCTCGGTACGGAGAGCGTCACACAGTATTCGGTCGCATGCCTCTATAACATTCTTAATACAAGAATAAACAAGGGCATGAGCACCGTCATAAATACTAACCTGATGCCGGATGCACTCTATAAAAAGTACTCGGACAGAATTGCCAGCCGTCTGCTCGGCGAGTATACAGTGCTTCACTTTGTCGGCACGGATATCAGAATGCAAAAGCTTAAAAACGGAATATGATCAGAATATAATGCTTACATTATTCGGGGAAAACCTCTTGCAAAAAGGTTTTCCCCGTTTCCTTTTTTCAGATAGCATCGACCCCCGCTGAGGCAGAGAATGACGAGATCGAGCGTAGCGCAGCCTTCCCCGGTGGGGGAAGGTGGCGCCGAGGGCGACGGATGAGGTCGCTCCGTAGGGATTTAGCGTTGCCTCCACCCCCGCTGTCATCCTCGAGGAGGCTTTAGCCGACGAAGGATCTGAGCGGGACAGCAAACTCCCGACGGTCGAGCGTAGCGTTGCCTTCTATTATCTTTTCCGTAACAAAAAACAGTACCGATCGAACACGCCTCGGTACTGTTTTATTCTTTTTCAAATTTGATTATATCCGATACCTCGCAGTCGAGCGCATAACAAAGCGCATCAAGCGTTTTTGTGCTTATCGCTTCACCCTTTTTTATCCTGTGAAGAGTATTGGCAGAAAAGCCCTGCTTGAATATCAGGTTGTATTCGGTTATGCCCTTCTTGAACAGCGTTTCATAAAACGGCTTGTAGCTTATCATTTTTCATCACCGACTATATTTTATCATACTCAACCTCTTGACAATACTCAAAATATTGAGTATAATTACAGAAACAGTATCGACATCAAAAAGCTATGCCAAGCAAACGAAAGAAAAAACGTATCAAAAAACATGCCTGGACTTATCAACGCCCCGCAATTTTCTGTATCAAAAGCCTCCTGTTACTCGAAAAAACATGACAAAATCGATATGATTTGTAAAAAACGGATTTTTCAAAAACGCCGAAAAACCGCATCCCTGCGCCCTAAACCGCGATTTCGGCTTTGGCAGAAATATGCAAATTTGCGTTTTCGAGCAGACTTTGCCCGAGGGGATTGAAAAAGCCATACACCGAATGGTAAAATATTTATATAATTTCTATTATATTTTCTAGCCGATAAGATCGGCAGAATGGAGCTTAGAATGAAAAAGAAACTACTTATGTTGCTTTGCATTATTGTGTTCACCTTGACGCTGACAGCGCTTTTCTCCGTTTCGGCATCGGCTGCTTCCTACGGAAGTCTTACCTATGAAGTTTCAAGTGGAGAAGTTACGATAACTGATTGCAACACCTCTGTAACATCAGTAATTATTCCCACTACTGTCAATGGTTATCCTGTGACGAGCATCGGCTATCGTACATTCTATAACTGCACAAGCCTCACGAGCATCAGTATACCCGAAAGTGTGACAAGCATCGGCAATTATGCATTCTATAACTGCACAGGCCTTACGAGTATCAGTATACCCGACAGTGTGACAAGCATCGGCAGTTCTGCATTCTCCGGATGTAGCAAGCTTGCTTATAATACATACGATGGCGGCAAATACCTCGGCAACACATCCAATCCGTATGTAGTATTGATGGATACGACATCAAACAGCATGACGTCTTTTAACATACATCCCGATACAAAGATAATCTACAGTTCTGCATTCTATTACTGCACAAGCCTTACCAGCATCAGCATTCCCGACAGTGTGACGAGCATCGGCTATGATGCATTCTGTAAATGCACAAGTCTCACGAGAGTAGATATAACCGATATAGCTGCATGGTGCAATATTAAGTTTTCCAACTATTATGATTCCGTCTCTTATTCCAATCCGTTGTATTATGCGAAGAATCTGTATTTAAACGGAGCTCTCGTTACGAACTTGACTATCCCCGACAGTGTGACAAGCATCGGCGATTATGCATTCTATAACTGCACCAGCCTCACGAGCATCAGCATTCCCGACAGTGTGACGAGCATCGGCTATGATGCATTCTGTAAATGCACAAGTCTCACGAGAGTAGATATAACCGATATAGCTGCATGG
>JAZMZS010000020.1:0-5144 GCA_045586105.1 Eubacteriales bacterium
TGCCGCAAAAAATATATATTTGTGTATCTAATCCAGCCGGATGCAGGCGTCCTCGCGGAAGCCGAGCGCTATGCCGCCGAGCACGGATGTAAAATAATAAACAACAAAAAGAGCCCCGAGTTCATACTTCACGGCTCGCCCGCGGAATTTCTGCGGTGGATATACGATGCCGATTGCGTGTTTACAAATTCCTTTCACGGAAGCGCCTTTTCGCTCGTGCTCGGGGTGCCTCTTGCCGCAGATACAAGACTGCCCGGCGGAGGGGTAAATACGAGAGTGCATGACCTGCTCGTATCGCTCGGAGCGGAGAACGCCGAAATTTCAGAGGCGCATACAGCCCCTGCCACGCCCGGCGTGCAGGAAAAACTGTACAGCCTGAGAGAGCGCGCCCTTGCTTACCTCTCGGATATAGCCTCGGACAGAGAAGAGGTGTGAGCGGTGCAGAATTATTATATTGCAAGGCATAAGAATGCCGAGGTGCTCTCACACAGCTCCTCGGGCGGAGCGTTCAGCGCTTTGGCACAGGCGTGGTTTGAAGCACACAAGGACAGAGCCGTCGTGTACGGCTGCGTCATGCGGTACGGAGATGAGCTCGGCGCGGAGCACCGTGCGGCGTACAGCCTCTCCGAGTGCAGTGAGATGCTCGGCTCGAAATACATCCGCTCGGATACGGCGGATGCCATCCGCTCGGCGGCTGAGGAGCTTGAGGCAGGTAAGTACGTTCTGTTTTCGGGAACGCCCTGCCAGATAGAGGCGCTTTGCCGTACCCTTGAAAAACGCGCACAAGACCCAAAAGACAGACTTCTTACAGTTTCGCTTATATGCCACGGAGTTGGCAGCACCGAATTTTTCCGTGATTATATAGCCTCGTATGAGAAAAAATACCGCTCCCGTGCGGTGAGCATCTCGTTTCGGGGCAAGAGCCGTCCGAGCAAGCGCCAGGAAATGGTCATCAGCTTCGAAAACGGCAGAAAATACATATCCCCGTCCGCCAAATATGACGGATTCCTCGGACCCTACACGAGAGGACTGATAATCCGAGAAGCCTGCTTCGGGTGTAGCTTTGCACGTCCCGAACGGAATTCGGATATCACTCTCGGAGATCATTGGAGAGAAGGAGGGCAGGCGCGCTCGACCGTTATCACCTCCACAGAGGCGGGGGAGAGATGGATATCGAGATGCTCGGAGCTGCTTGAGCTTGAGCGTACAGACTGCGACAGAGCGGATCAGCCTCAGCTCAGAGAGCCCACCCGTATGCCGGATGGCTACCGTGAGCTATGGGCGGAATACAGAGCGCACGGCTATGAGGGCGCACGGAGCGTTCTCGGAGAGCGGGGACTTTCTTACAGAATGAAGAGTGCCGCCGCTGCCGCCGCATACCACCTTCGCTTGACCGAGCTTTACAGAGTGTTGCGCCGCCGCACAAAATAACATAACTATAGGAAAGGAGGAGAGATCGTGGAGATCAGGTTCAGGAAAAAAACGCAGGCTGAATGGCTTGTACTGTTTATACTGGTAATGCCGTTTGCGTTTTTTGTGCTGATGGATTTTTTCGGTTTCCCTTCCTTGGTCAAATATACGGTCGACGTGGCGTGGCTGAGCCTGCTGCTCGTCATGGCAATGATGCGCGGCTCGACCCTCGATGCCGACATGCGCAGAATAGCGCTTGTGATCGGAGCGTTCTTTATTGCAGGAACGGTCAGCTTCATTTTTAATTTTCAGTCGCCCTTTTATTATTTGTGGGGTATCAGAAACAACGCGCGCTTTTTTGTATTCTTCTTTGCCTGTGTTTTCTTTGTCAAGGAGCACAGCGTGGAGTATTATCTGAAGTTTCTCGACATTGTCTTCTGGATCAATATCCCTATAGTTCTTTTTCAGTTTTTCGTGCTTGATCTGAAGTGGGATTACCTCGGAGGCCTCTTCGGGGTCGGAGTAGGATGTAATGCATATACCAACAGCCTGATGGTCGTTGTCGCTACCAAAGCATTGCTTTTCTATCTTAACAAGCGCGAAAGCCTGCTGTCCTGTGTAGTCAAATGCGCCTTTACACTCGGTATTGCGGCGCTGTCGGAGCTGAAGGCATATATGATCGAGTTCGTGATCCTTTTGATACTCGTTACCCTGTTTACAAGCTTCTCATGGCGAAAGGTCGGAATTATTGCATCCGGAGCCGTAGGTGTCATCGTGGCGGTAAACATACTCGTAATGCTTTTCCCGACGTTCGAATCATGGTTCAACATCAGATCGATATGGGAGACTGCATCAAGCGATGCAGGCTATACAAACACGGGAGACCTGAACAGATTGACCGCTATTCCGATGGTCCTCGACCGCTTCCTTCCCGGGAATATGGATAAGCTCATTGGTCTCGGGCTTGGCAACTGCGACTATTCTTCATCTTTTCAGTTTTTGACATCCCCCTTCTACTGGGTCTACGGAGATACGAACTACGTCTGGTTTTCGACCTCGTTTCTGGTGCTTGAGACCGGTATTCTCGGCTTTGTGCTCTATTGCGCATTCTTTGTGTTTGTTTTTCTTGCCGCTGACCGAAGACAGAAAAACGGCGAGGCGGACAGAGTGCTGTGCCAGATGTCCAAGGTAATGGCTGTAATGAGCCTGTTCTTCGTAGTATACAACGTGTCTATGAGAACCGAATCCGCTTATCTCGTTTACTTCATTCTTGCGCTTCCTTTTATAAAGGGAAGGGTCTCTGCGCGGGAGAGCGCCGTGCAGGATGAGAGGGCGGTAATATGATATGAATAAAATAAAATTTAAAAATAAAAAAACACTTCAGGAGGAACAACAATGAGCAACAGCAACTTCAAGAGACTGGTCTCTGTGCTTCTTTGTCTGACTATGCTCTTCGGAATAATGCCGCTCGGCGCATTTGCATCCGAGGCATCCGAGGCATCCGTCAGCACGCCCGTAAACGGCAAAGATAACAGCGCAACTGACTTGTCCGAGGAGACTCTTGCGGTCAGAGCTGCAAGAGAACACATGGACGCTATCGTAGAGGAGTACCTCGGTACTACCGAGATGGCGCAGTCCGACGTTGCGGACAAGGTTGCATCGATGGACGATGCACAGCTTATCGCAGCGTGGGAGGATGCTCAGGCTATGCTTGCCGAGATAAAGGCGTTGACTGACGCTGAGTTTTATCTCCTTGCAGCTACCCCGAGCATGGGCACCTTTGGATTTCTTTATGAGGAGCTTGAGACCCTTATGGGAGGGAACATCAAGCAATATGCGGCAACCACCAATACCCTTTATGACGGCAATCTGTCGATCACGGATTCTACCGGAAACGGAGCGCTTTCGGGTACTACCCTTACCGCTTCGGCAAAGGGAAGCCTTTTCTCAAAGAATTCGAACACCATTACAGTGACAAACGAGTCATCCGACACTGCGAACGTCTGCTTTGACTATTCGGTAACGGCATCCTCCGCATTCACGATAGACGGTGCAAGTGCGGCGGTCTCGGGCAGCGTTTCAAGAGTGCTTGCTCCGGGCGCTTCCATCGTGCTTGTGATCACGTCCAACAGCGGATTATCGAACACGACGGTCAAGATCACGATGTCAAACATTTCCTATACCATAGCTGCGGCTGAGTCGAACGTTACAGTAAACTTCGATTCCGCATACGGCTCGGTCACCGCGGCAGGTACGGCTGTAGAGCCGGGCTCTTCGATGAGTGTATCTCTTTCCGCCGGTGTAGCTCTCAGCGCATCTGCAGCAAGCGGCGCCCGCTTCCTCGGATGGATAAACGATGCGACAGGTGAGATACTGTCTACGTCTGCATCCTTTACCTACACTCCCGCGGCGGATACTGCTGTCAAGGCGGTGTTCTCGGGAGCAGGCTCTGCGCCTTACTTCGGAATAGGCGCAAAGACACAGAAGAACGTCTCGTCCGGTCTTCTCGGAATGTCGAAGATCTACTACTATACGATCGGCACGACCCACATCTACAGCGACCTTAACGCCGCGGCAACAGCGGCAAAGGCTGCCGGTAAGGATGTAGTGCTGCTTGGCGACGGTACTCTCGGCGCAGGAACCTACACGATCCCTGCGGGAGTTACTCTGCTTATCCCCTTCAGTTCGGATAACAGAATGTACACCACGCAGGTAGAGAACATTTCTGCGGCTTCTTATACCACACCTACCGCATACCGCACCCTTACCCTTGCCGACGGTGCCAATATCGTTGTCAACGGTGCCATCAGCGTATCTGCAAAGCAGACGCATGCAGAGGGAAGTAAGTTCGGAGGCGGCGGCGTTCCTACGGGAGCAGCGGGCTTTATCAGAATGCAGGGAAGCTCGAATATTACGGTAAACAACGGCGGAGCATTCTACGCTTACGGCTTTATCACGGGCTCGGGAAGCGTGACCGCAAACAGCGGCTCCTCCATATACGAGTGCTTCCAGCTCATGGACTTCAGAGGCGGTACGCAGTCTACCGATATGCAGAACGGCGTATTCCCGATATCTCAGTACTATGTTCAGAACATCGAGGTACCGATGACCCTGTATGCGGGAGCAAACGAGTACAGCTATACGACCATTTATATGTCGAAGGCTGACTTCGGCTCTTCCGTGAAGTTCATCTCCTCGAGCGGAGCAATGTTCAACCTCAGCTCGGGATACGTTGTCAAGGAATATGACGGAACGACCGACAGACTTATCGTCCGCTCCTACGGAGATCTTTCCGTATCTCCCGTATCTCTGAGTATAGGAACGAGTACCATCGATTCCGATGAGTATGATCTCGGTATAACCTCCAACATCACCGTTGAGGCTGTAAGCGGAAATATCACTATAGCACAGGACGTTGCTTTCCTTCCCGGATCTGTTATAAAGATCGGTGCAGATGCCAAGTGTACGCTCGGCTCTGGGATCAACGTATACGTATATGATGCGCAGGTATGGGGTGCATACGCATTTGCAGCATCCAAGGACTATACCTTCATTCCCGCATCCTACGTAGCTTCGAGAACCTACACCCGCACGGACGCTGATCTTGCCGATGCCAAGGTAATAATCAACGGTACCGTGGATGCAAGCGCAGGCTTCCTGTATACTACCGCAGGCGGCGCGAATGTCTACAGCGAGGGTAACGGCGTCATCATCTCCAAGGCGGGAAAACAGAC
>JAZMZS010000021.1:0-19003 GCA_045586105.1 Eubacteriales bacterium
CAGCCGTAAAATGCTCGCTCGTTGATTGCGGTAACATCGTCAGGGAGAACAATACTCGTCAGTCCGGAGCAGCCATAGAAAGCTCCGTACAGAATATTTCCGCCTGTGACGGTAACCGACTTCAAGCTCTCGGGTATGTAATAGGTCGCAGAAGTCAGTTGAGTGAGATCATCAAGGTAAAAATACTGTGTTGTAGCGATCGTACCCTCATACTCTGTAGTACCGAACAGGATTCCAAACGGATATTGTTTTGTATCCGTCTCGCTTCTCTTCCGTATACCTACATGCGGGATAGTGAGACTTTCGAGATTTATACAGCCTTGGAACACGTTGCTGCCTATTCCGACAACGCTCTCGGGAATAACAACGCTTGTGAGGCTTGTGCAATCTTTGAATGCCGCATAATCAATGATCGTAACACTGTCAGGTATGGTAATGCTCTTAAGGCTTGTACAGCCTTCAAACGCAGAATGCTCAATATCGCTGCATTTGCTGCCTTGTTCAAATACTATCTCCGTTATGTATATTCCATCCCAAAAACTAAGAGCCGGAATTTCTTCTACATCCTTACCTATCGTCACCCTTATTCCATTACCGTTTGCACCGGCACTTCTAAACGAATAGCAAATGCCATGCGGAAATAACTCAGTAGTATTATAGTAGATGCTCTCAAGATACGTGCATTGATTGAATGCCCCGAAACCGATGCTCGTCACGCCGTCAGGAATAACAACGCTCACGAGACTTGTGCAGTATGAAAAGGCATACTCACCGATGCTTGTCACGCTGTTCGGTATATCAATGCTCGTGATGCCCTTGCAGTCATAGAAAGCATAATTGCCGATGCTTGTCACACTTGCGGGGATATCAATGCTTACGAGAGTTGTACAGCCGTAAAATGCTCGCTCGTTGATTGCGGTAACATCGTCAGGGAGAACAATACTCGTCAGTCCGGAGCAGCCATAGAAAGCTCCGTACAGAATATTTCCGCCTGTGACGGTAACCGACTTCAAACTATCGGGTATGTAATAGGTCGCAGAAGTCAGTTGAGTGAGATCACCAAGGTAATAATACTGTGTTGTAGCAATACTTCCTGTGTAGTTGCTTCTGCCAAATATATGACCAAATGGATATTGATATGTATCAGACGCAGTCTTTCTACTTTCTCCTACAAAAGGAATCGTAATGCTCTCAAGCGAGGAACAACCTGAAAACGCCCCCTCTCCGATACTTGTTATGCTGTTAGGAACCGTCACACTTGTGAGGCTTGTACAATTGGAGAAAGCAGCGTTACCGATGCTCTTCACACTATTGGGGATAGTTATACTCGTGAGATTTATACAGTTTCCAAAAGCATACACACCGATGCTCGTCACGCTGTCTCCGATAGTCACGCTCGTGAGGCTTGTACAGTCAGTGAAAACTCCATCACTGATACTTATCACGCTGTCTGGAATAGTTATGCTCGTAAGTTTTGTGCAACCACTAAAAGCAGAACCTTCGATACCTAACACACTATCGGGTATAATTATGCTTGTGAGACTTATACATTTTCCAAAAGCATACACGCCCATGCTCGTCACACCGTCTCCAATATTCGCATTCACGAGACTTGTACAGTAATAGAAAGCAAAGTCACCAATTCTTGTCACGCTGTCACCAATGTCTATGCTTGTAAGACTTGTGCAGTAATAGAAAGCCTGATCTCCCACACTTGTTACTGCATATATAGCGCCGTTTTTAGTTACTGCGCTCGGAATTATGACATCGGTTACAGAACCGTCAAAAGAGGATACCGATGCTGTCATCGTTGTATCGTCAAGCGCAAAGGTAAGTCCTCCGCTGTTTTTATTGCTTTCATCAAGTCCGGTAACGGGGGATATCGATGCAGTTTCCGCATAGGAGCATCTTGTACAGTTACGGTGCTTAGAGCCGAAGGATAAGGTGGGTTGTACGTCGATTATCCATTCTCCGAGATCATGTCCGAGAGGCGAAGTATAATTGCCTGTGTATTGGTAATCACATCGACTGCAATAATACAGGGCATATCCGCTATCATCACAATCCGGAGAAACCGTCCGGCTGCTCATTTTGTGTCCATTAGCCCCAACCACATCATACTGCCTGTAGTCACATCTTGTACAGTTGTAGTAGCATTCACCTTCCTCGGTACAGGTAGATGGTACAGTAATAATATAGAACGACTCGAGCTCATGTCCGAGGGGAGCTATAGATTCATATTCGGCATCACCGCATATGGAGCAGTCACGCCTATACCACCCCGTTTCTGTACAGGAAGGCTCTTCGTAAATATACCAGCCACTGTATGAGTGACCTGTAGCGAAGATCGTTTCGTAATATGTATTTCCGCACTTTGTACAAGTATAAGTGATCTTTCCGTTTTCTTCGCAGCCGGCTGATGTAGTGGTTGATGAATACGAGTGGCTGCATGTAATACTGCTTACTACCGAGAAAGTCGACTGATGTAAGATTCCCGAAGCAGTTTCACACAACAGCTCATCACCGTTGGAAAAATAATTGTTTGTAGAATAATATACTCTATATGTGTAACCACCGATTGATAAGTCATTGAACTTCATAGCCATATCTATCTCGCTGTTGTAAAGCTCATATGACTTTTGTTTTGACCCTGACAGATCTACCGTGTGACTCATAACACTTTCACCGTTTGCACGGTAAATAAAAGCAGCAACAGCACTCAGAGGAAGCTTATCCGATGTAATTTTTCCCTTGATCGAAAAAGTCTTTCCCTGTTGAATCGTATCGGGTGCTGATACTCCGCTGATATTGACTGTTCCACCCGAAGTGAAATCCGCATTTCCTGCATACAAATAGCAGACATCTCCAAGATACTTTATTCTGTACCAATAGTTGCCCTTAGTATTTTCATACAGACCGTCTACCTCTACATCAGTACCAACAGGAAGCAGGTATAGTTCTTCGGAGCTTTCGTCTACCGAATCAGTACAAGGAATGGATTTTACCGTGCAGAGATTCGTTACAGTCGCCGTTCCGTAAGAGGGATAATAGGTACAATCCGCAATGTATCCGACAGTTGTATAAGAAGAATACGGTACGACAGGAAGATAAGATTCCGGTCTAACTATAAAGTAATGATTACGGGTTCCGTCATTGTAATACTTTATGCTGTACCCGGCTTCTGCCATATTTTCTACTCTATAGCCAGACGCCGGCACAGGGTCGAGAATCAAAAAGTTCTCCTCGGTCAACTCTTCAAATGAAGTAACGTTTTCAAATCCTACAACAGTAACAAAATGCTGCGTTGATCTTGTGCCGGACACCTGTGCAATTACAGGCCTACCATTTTGCAGATCCTGATACAGATAAAACAATGCTGTTTGCTTATCAACATAACCGGCACCGTAATATCCACCCGAAGACCATATTGCATTTACCGAATACTCTGTATTACCATATTGATTGTATTCACTGAAATGGTGCGCCTTGCCATCCGTTATGGTGCGCGCGTACGCCAGTGCATAGCAGCTGCAGGCAACTCCCCCGGAAAGCTGATGTCCTACATTCGAGATCAGATCAAGATCTACATCAAGGTGAGCTGATATATAATTCAACGGAGTATCGTCGGGAGGCGTCCAATCCGATGCATATATCCCGTTTGGAATTACGCAAAGCGCACACAATGCAAAAAGCACCGCTATGATATTTCTTAGTTTTTTCATATCTCTTCCCCTTCTGCAATTTTAATAAAATATAATTTTTTACAATTTATCATATCACAGGCGCGCCCCGTTTGTCAAGCGGTAGTATCTTTTTGATAATGATATATCATTTTGATTATTGTAGAATAATAGTAACAAGGTGGTGATATGATGATATACGACAAGATCAAGATCCTCAGAGAAAGCCGAGGGATGACACAAGCGGAGCTTGCGAAAAAGCTTGGGATCACGAGGTCGGGGGTCAATGCATGGGAAATGGGAGTTTCCGTTCCCTCCACACAATATATAATGGAGCTTGCGCTGCTGTTCGGTGTTTCTACCGATTATCTGCTCGATCTGCCAAAGACAGCCACGGTATCCGTAGAGGGCCTCAGTGACAGAGAAATAGCATCTGTCGTAGAGATCATCAACTGCTACAGGGAAAAGAATACAAACAAATGATAAAACAAAAAAACGGCGGCACACCGCTACGCGGGGAATCGTCACTTGCAAAGCACCATCCCCGCTGTCATTCTTGAACGGAGGCGCAGCCGCAGTGAAGAATCTGAGCGGGAAAACACAGTAACGTTACTCTGCGCTCCGTCTCAGATACTTCGGGCATAAATACCCTCAAGGATGACAGTCGGGAGGGGAGCTTCGGTTATAGCCGCAGTTATAGCCGAGCGGGGCAAAGCACGCAATTTCTTATATGACAAAAACAAAAGGACAAAGCTTCGTTCTCTGTCCTTTTTCTTATTGATGTTAAAGCACGTGCTCGTGACGTCTTTTGGGCAAGGGTCACATTGCATTAAGCGTATCTATGACGTACTGACCGAATTCTGCGCAGGTAGCGCCGTCGCGGTCGCCCGTTACCTTATATTTAGCGTCGGGGGCTGTGCATATCTCCATAGCGCGTGCAAGCTTATCCGCCTTATCCGCCATGCTGATATGGCGGAGCATCATTTCTGCCGCCTTGATGATGCTCGAGGGGTTTGCGTAACCGCCGATGCCCTCCTCGATCATTCTGGGAGCGGAGCCGTGGATAGCCTCGAACATAGCGTATCTGTCGCCCGTATTGGCGCTTCCCGCAGTTCCGACGCCTCCCTGTATCTGTGCCGCCTCGTCGGTGATGATATCGCCGTAAAGGTTAGGCAGGATGAAGACCTGGAACTTGGAGCGGATAGCGGGGTTGACGAGGTTTGCCGCCATGATATCGATATACCAGTCCTCGACCTCGATGCCGGGGTAATCAGCCGCGACCTCACGGCAGATGCGCGCAAACTTGCCGTCCGTTTTCTTCATGATATTTGCCTTCGTAACGATAGCCACGTTGGTCTTGCCGTTATTCTTTGCAAACTCGAACGCCGCACGTGCTATTCTCTCTGTTCCCGCATCCGTAGTGACCTTGAAATCACACGAAAGAAGCTCGGGAATCTCTATTCCGCGGCTTCCGAGAACGTACTCGCCCTCGGTATTCTCTCGGTAGAAGGTCCAGTCGATGCCAAGCTCGGGCACGCACACGGGACGTACGTTTGAATAGAGATCAAGCTCACGGCGAAGCGTTACGTTCGCGCTCTCAAGGTCCTTTCCGCCCGTGCCGCCCTTAGGCGTAGTGGTCGGCCCCTTGAGAAGGACGTGGCACTCCTTGATAGCGGCAAGAACGTCGTCGGGTACGCTCTGTCCGCAGGCAAAGCGGTTCTCGAGGGTAAGCCCCTCGATATCTCTGAGCTCTATTTTTCCGCTCGCTATTTCGTCCGCAAGAAGCTCGGCGAGGATCTTTTTTGCCCATTCGGTAATGATAGGACCGATACCGTCGCCTCCGCAGGTTCCGATGATTATCTTATCCATGTTGGCGAAGTCAAGCGCGGGAGCGGCGTTCTTCATCTTCTCCGCTCTTGCCAGCTGTTCACGCAGTATGGTCTCGTATTTATCTAACGCTTCCTTGATATATGCTTCGTTGTTCATTTTCAGTTGCCTTTCGTATATTTAAGAAGTCCGCCTGCGAGCAGCATATCTCTCTGGCGCTCGGAGAACTCGCACACGAGCTCAAAGCTCTCACCCGTGGTCTTGTCGGTGAGGGTCGCGATACCGCTATCAAACGCGGCGTAGATACCGCTTATCTCAAGCTCGTCTCCCTGGCTTATTCTGTCGTAATCCTCGGGATCCTTAAAGGTAAGGGGAAGGATTCCCGCATTTATAAGATTTGCTACGTGGATACGTGCAAAGCTCTTTACCACTACTGCCTTTACTCCGAGATAAAGCGGAACGAGTGCAGCGTGCTCTCTCGACGAGCCCTGACCGTAGTTGATACCGCCAACCACTATGCACTTGCCTGCCGCCTTCGCTCTTTCGGGGAAGGTAGAGTCACAAACGCCGAAGCAGTACTGCGAAAGGTGAGGGATATTCGAGCGGTAAGGAAGGATCTTCGCTCCTGCGGGCATGATATGGTCGGTGGTGATGTTGTCACCCACCTTGAGAAGCAGGGGTGCGGATATGCTGTCCTCGAGAGGATATGTCTCTGGGAATTCCTTGATGTTGGGTCCGCGAAGTATCTCGACGTCTGCCGCCTCAGCCTCGTCTGCGGGCATGATAACGGCGCTGTCATCTATCTTGAACGCGTCGGGCATAGTGATCTCAGGGTAATCTCCGAGCGTTCTCGGATCGGTGATACGGCCCGTGAGCGCACTTGCCGCTGCAAGCTCGGGAGAAACGAGATAAACCTGTGCATCCGCCGTGCCGCTGCGTCCGAGGAAGTTACGGTTGAAGGTTCTAAGGGAAACTCCGCCGCTGTTCGGGGAGAAGCCCATACCGATACAGGGACCGCACGCGCACTCGAGAATTCTCGCGCCTGCCGCGATCATGTCCGAGAGTGCCCCGCATTCGGCAAGCATGGTAAGCACCTGCTTTGATCCCGGGGAAACGGAAAGGCTGACGTCGGGGGATATGGTCTTGCCCTTGAGGATAGCCGCAACTCTGAGCATATCGGCAAGTGAGGAATTCGTGCAGGAGCCGATGCAGACCTGCGTTACCTTGACGTCGGAAAGCTCGCTTGCGGGCTTTATGTTGTCGGGAGAATGAGGGCATGCGAGCAGAGGCTCGAGCTTCGAGAGATCGATATCGATCACTCTGTCGTACTCGGCGTCGGGATCGGACGCGAGCGGAACGTAGTCCGCTTCTCTTCCCTGAGCGGCGAGGAACTTACGCGTTACCTCGTCGGAGGGGAATATTGAGGTCGTAGCACCGAGCTCGGTGCCCATGTTGGTGATAGTCGCTCTCTGGGGAACGGTAAGGCTCTCTATACCCTCTCCGCCCCACTCGATTATAGCGCCGACGCCGCCCTTTACCGAAAGGATACGAAGTATCTCCAAGCTGACGTCCTTAGCGGAAACCCAAGGGGAGAGCTTGCCCGTGAGGTTGACCTTGTACATCTTGGGCATCGTGATATAGTAAGCACCGCCGCCCATTGCAACGGCAACGTCAAGACCGCCCGCACCGAATGCAAGCATTCCGATACCGCCGCCCGTTGGGGTATGGCTGTCCGAGCCGATGAGCGTCTTTCCGGGGATGCCGAAGCGCTCGAGGTGTACCTGGTGGCAGATGCCGTTACCGGGACGGGAGAAGCGGATGCCGTGCTTTTTGCACACAGACTGAATGTATCTGTGGTCGTCTGCGTTCTCAAAGCCCGACTGAAGCGTGTTGTGGTCTATGTAAGCGACCGAAAGCTCGGGCTTTACTCTCGGAATGCCGATCGCCTCGAATTCGAGGTACGCCATCGTTCCCGTAGCGTCCTGCGTGAGGGTCTGATCTATGCGGAGCGCGATCTCCTCGCCTACCTTCATCTCTCCTGAGATAAGGTGCTGCTTTATTATTTTCTGTGCTATGGTAAGTCCCATGATTTCTCCTCTGTTAAAATATCAGTATTTTATATAAGCTTGCCCTTGTGCATATGGCTGTTCATGATCATGAACTCGACTGCAAGATGCTCGAGCTCGGCGTTCGATATCGCGGTCGCCCTGCCATCTGCGTACTGAGCGTCTACCCAGTTTTTCATGTACGTAACGACCTCGTCATTCTTGCCGACTCTGTCGTCGCCCTCAAGCTGGAAGTGGTTGTTGAACCAATATGCAAGACCCGCAAGACCGCTCGTGGAGGATACGGTAACGCCCGCAGGACGGTTGAGGATCTTCTTCGTATCGAAGATATTGTATATCTCGTCGTCCTTCATCATTCCGTCGGCGTGGATGCCTGCGCGGGTAACGTTGAAGTTCTCGCCTACGAAGGGAGTCTGCGGCGGGATATCGTAGCCCATGTTCATCTGGAAGTAGTTAGCTATATCGGTGATAGCGGTGGTATCCATGCCGTCGAGCGTTCCTCTGAGCGAAGCGTACTCGAATACCATAGCCTCAAGCGGAATGTTACCCGTTCTCTCTCCTATACCGAGCATTGAGCAGTTAACGGCGCTCGCACCGTAGAGCCATGCAGCGGAAGCGTTGGATACGGCCTTATAAAAGTCGTTATGTCCGTGCCACTCAAGCTGAGCCGAGGGAACGCCCGAATAGTGCTGAAGTCCGTATATTATACCGGGGACGCTTCGGGGAAGCGCAACGCCGGGGTAGGATACTCCGTAGCCCATAGTATCGCAGGCACGGATCTTTATCGGAATACCCGACTGCTCCGAGAGCTTTTGTATCTCGTTTACGAAAGGAACGACAAAACCGTAAAAGTCCGCTCTCGTGATATCCTCAAAGTGGCATCTCGGTCTTATACCGAGCTCAAGCGCGGCAGAAATGGTCTTAAGATACTGCTCCATCGCCTCGCGTCTCGTTTTACCGAGCTTTTTGAAAATATGATAGTCCGAGCAGGAAACGAGGATTCCCGTCTCCTTTATGCCAAGATCACGAACGAGCTTGAAGTCCTCGAGCGATGCGCGTATCCACGTCGTGATCTCGGGAAAATCGAGTCCGAGCGCCTGGCATTCCTCGATCGCCTTACGGTCGTTTTCGCTATACACGAAAAACTCGGTCTGTCTGATAAGGCCCTTCGGTCCTCCAAGGCGCGCGAGCATCTTGTAAAGATCCACGATCTGCTCTACGGTGTAGGGTGAGCGCGACTGCATTCCGTCACGGAAGGACGTGTCCGTCATCCATATCTCGTCGGGCATATTCGGCGGTACCTTTCTGTGGTTGAAAGCGACCTTCGGCACCTCCTCGTAGGTGTATATATCACGGTAGAGATTAGGCTCGTCTACCTCCTGAAGCTCGTATTTGTATAGACCCTGCTCGAGCAGGTTAGTCTTCTTTGAAATTTCAAGCATAAATGATCTGCCCCCATTAAAAATAATGTATGGATTATATTATAAAACCTGCATACGCGTTTGTCAATGCTTTTTGAAGGTTTTTACAAGGATATTATGCATTTTTATATTGTTTTTTTCATAAAAACAAGGTTTTTTGCAATTTTTACCTGCATTCGTGCATTTTATTCGCATCAAAAATTGCAGCCAATATCATTTTTTCTATTTTGATCATGCATTTCGCGAGTATATTTATGCAGTTTGATGAATGCTCTGCAAAAACAAAAGAACACCCTATTGGGTGCCCTTTTGTTTCATTTTGTAATTAGTCAGCGATCTTTACGATCTCTTCGCCCTTGTAGTTGCCGCACTTGCTGCAAACACGGTGTGGGAGGTTGAACTCACCGCACTTGGGGCACTTTGCCATTCCGGGCATATCGAGCTTCCAGACGTTGGAACGTCTCTTGTCTCTGCGAGCCTTGGATGTTTTTCTCTTAGGTACTGCCATTTCCCTACACCTCCTGATGTGTGGCGCTCACGCGCCTGTAGTTTATATTATTATTTTTTTATTCTTCGTTATCTGCATCCGCAGAAAATCTGACACCCTTGAGTATATCCCACCGCGGGTCTCTGTGTGCTCTGTCGCATCCGCACTCGCCATCGTTGAGATCGTGGCCGCATTTGATGCACAGTCCCTTGCAATCCTCCGAGCACAGAAGCTTTGACGGAAACTCAAGTATGAGCATTTCCCTCAGCTGTCCGTCTATATCGAGCTTGCCGTCGTCGAGCACGACGTACTCGTCCGAATGATCGTCCTCGTCCTCTCCCTCGCTCTCGCGTGAGAGCGTATCCTCGGCAACTACCGTTCTCTCAAAGTCAAAGGTAAGCGTGTCGTCGATCGGGCGCAGGCATCTCGCGCACTCTCCTCTGTAATCGAGAGAGACTCTGACCGAAAGCCTCATGTATCCCGCGTTATCGGTGATCTCGCCGCGCACGCTTGCGCACGAGGTAAATTCGACCCCGTCGAGTGCGGCGGTGTAACCGTCCTCAAGCTCGGGAGAAAGCTCAAAATCGACGCTCATTTTGTTTATTTCACCGCTGAGAAGACGACCGAGATCAAGTATCATAAGGCGCACTCCTCCCAACTCGGCAAAATACAACAAAAGTATTATACACGCAACGCTTTCAATTGTCAAGTAAAAATTTGAGTTTTATCGAATAATTTTTTTGTTTATTTTAACGCATCTAAGCCGTCGGCAAACGCCCGCTCTGCCAAACGGTATCCCGCCTCGATCCTCTTAAGCTCAAGCGTGCGGCTGTGTTCTACTATTGTAATACCGCGCGTCTGCACGCACAGCTCCGCTTCGAGAGTGCGAACGAGCTCCATCGTGTCCGAAAGCTCCCTCTCTGCCGCACAAAGCGCCTCTGTGAGCTCCGAACGCTTTCTAATATAATATCTACGCAGGATAAAGCGGTACAACAGACCTTGGCTTTTTCCGTCGAACCGAGCCAATTGCACCCTTGCTCCTTCAGCGGTCTTCTCCCGGGCTTCTCTATCGGCGTAAGCTGACAAAAGCTCCTCCGTCAGCTTCTTTGCCTTTTCTCTGTAAGGCTTTGCCTCCTCATCGAAGCGCTCGCTTGCTCTCCTTCGGTCCTCTGCAATCTTCTCTTGAGTTTCCGCCCAAAGGCGTTCCACGATCCGCCGCTTTAGCCACAAGGGGCATTTTCCCTCTCCCGCCGTCTCGGCTATCTGCTCGCAAAAGAGACGCACCGCCTCATTTTCGTGCTCGGGAAGACTCTCAAGCGTGGCGGGATCAGCCTTTAGCTTAAGTCTGACTTTTTTCTTGATTACGTTAAGCTCCTCCGCCGCTTTGCCCTGTCGGCGGTATTCGTACGAGGTCTCGAGCAGATCGACGTATATACGCCGCGTGATCCTTCCGTAACGGACCTTTATCAGCTCGTATTTCTTTTCGTTCATTCCGCTCACCTCTTTTCTTATTTCATTCTATCTTATAAAATCAAAAAAGTCAACACGTGAGTTTTGTTTGACAAACGGACAAAAGGGTGGTATAATAGTAAATTGAAATATAAAGCACAGGAGACGCAATAGATGGCGGCTACGAAAGTAAAGCAAAACGAATATAACGATTCCTCAATTACCTCTCTCAAGGGTGCAGACAGAGTCAGAAAAAGACCTGCCGTCATTTTCGGCTCGGACGGACTTGAGGGATGCGAGCATTCCTTCTTCGAGATACTATCAAACTCGGTAGACGAGGGACGCGAGGGATACGGAAAGCAGATAAAGGTAACCGTATGGCGCGATCATTCTCTTGAGGTCGACGACAGAGGAAGGGGAGTTCCGCTCGGATGGAACGAAAAGGAGCAGGCGTACAACTGGTATCTCGTATACTGCGAAATGTACGCCGGCGGAAAATACAATAACAACGACGAGGGAGCAAACTACGAGTATTCACTCGGACTCAACGGTCTCGGTGCCTGCTCCACTCAGTACGCTTCAGAATATATGCACGTCAAGAGCTACGACGGAACGACGGTCCGCGAGATCTCCTTTGCCAAGGGCGAGCCCGTGACCGAGCTTACCGAGCGCGAGCTTGACAAAAAGGAAAAACGCACGGGTACCGTCATCCGCTGGAAGCCGGATCTCGAGGTGTTTACCGACATAGCGATACCGCACGAATTTTTCGTTGACGTTCTGCACCGTCAGTCAGTAGTAAATGCGGGACTTGAGTTTATTCTTCTCACCGAGCAGGAAAACGGCAAGTTCGAGGAGCAGCGCTTCTTCTACGAAGCGGGCATTTCCGACTACGTACGCGAGATCGCGGGGGAAAGTGCGCTTACCGAGCCCGTGCTCTGGACGATGAACGCACAGGGCCGCGACCGCGAGGACAAGGCGGACTACAAGGTAAAGGCGGACTTTGCCTTCTGCCTCTCCAACACATGCGCAAAGCTTGAGTATTATCATAACTCAAGCTACCTCGAATACGGCGGAGCACCCGACAAGGCGGTGAAGGCGGCGTTCGTTTCCGCTATCGACAAGATACTGAAGGCGGGCGGAAAATACACCAAAAACGAGAGCAAGGTCACCTTCTCGGATATTGAGGAAAGTCTCTTGATGGTGGTCAACAGCTTCTCTACCCAGACCTCCTACGAGAATCAGACAAAAAAGGCGATAAACAACACCTTCATCCAGAAGGCGATGACGGAATTTCTCTCACGTCAGCTCGAGATATACTTCCTCGAGAACCCCACGCAGGCAGATATAATAATGAAGCAGGTGCTCGTAAACAAGCACAGCCGCGAGGAAGCGGAAAAGAGCCGTATCGACATAAAGAAAAAGCTCTCGAAGACTATGGACGTCGCGAACAGAGTAGAAAAGTTCGTTCCCTGCCGCTCGAAGGATCCCGAAAAGCGTGAGATATATATCGTTGAGGGAGACAGTGCTATGTCGAGCTGTAAGCTCGGACGCGACGCGGAGTTTCAGGCGATCATTCCCGTCAGAGGAAAGACGCTCAACTGCCTCAAGTCCTCCTACGATAAGATATTCAAGAGTGATATCATAGTCGATCTTCTGCGAGTTATCGGGTGCGGTGTTGAGATAAAAACAAAGCAGAAGGACATCACACAGTTTGACATAAACGCTCTGCGCTGGTCAAAGATCATCATCTGTACCGATGCCGACGAGGACGGCTTCCAGATAAGAACGCTGCTGCTCACTATCTTCTACAGACTTCTGCCTACGCTTATAAAGGAAGGCAAGATCTTCATCGCGGAGTCGCCTCTCTTTGAGATAACGGCGAAGGACAAGACCTACTTTGCCTACAACGAGCAGGAAAAGGCTGAGATCCTTGCAAAGCTCGAGGGCACGAAATACACCCTCCAGCGTTCAAAGGGACTTGGCGAGAACCAGCCCGAGATGATGTGGGAAACGACCATGAACCCCGCCACCCGCCGTCTTATTGCAGTAACAGAGGCGGACGCACGCGAGACCGAGATAATATTCGACACTCTGCTCGGCGACAACCTTGCAGCAAGAAAGGAATTCATCGCCGCTCACGGCGCCGAATACATCAAGGACGCGGACATATAACGAAAAACGGAGCACCTGCCCGAAACGGGCGTGTGCTCCGTATTTTTGTGTCAAAGAGAATTATAATTCACCGTCCGCTATTCTCTGAGCTTGCGCCTCAGGCCGTCCATGCGGGCATCAAGATCTGCACTCATGTCGGCGCAATGCAAAAGCTCCTCTGCCATCTCCTCGGTAAACTCTCTGTCCTTTTTGTATCTGAGCTGATGCTCGAGGCTCGCCCAAAAGTCCATCGCGATAGTTCTCAGTTGTATCTCGACGTGCATTATCTCTTTTTCGTTTGCCAAGAATATCGGTATTCCTACTATCAGATGAAGCGAGCGGTAGCCGTTCTCCTTCGGTTTTTGTATGTAGTCCTTTTTAGTTATAAGCGTAACGTCGTCCTGACCTAAAAACGCATCGGCGAGCATATACACGTCGTCGAGAAACGAACAGCACACGCGCACGCCCGCGACGTCGTGCACGGTGTTTCTTATCGCTTCGAGAGTATACGGGCAGCCGTATTTTTCGAGCTTACGCTTTATTCCTACGGGGGATTTCAGACGGCATTTGACCGAACTTATCGGATTTCTGTCATGCTGAAGAGAAAACTCCTCGTTTAGCACGTTGAACTTCGTCTCTACCTCCATCATGGCGCACTTGTAGTAGGTCATAAGCTTGACAAAGCCCTGAGTTCTCTCTCTCATCTCCTCGAGCATATCCTCAGAAAACAGCTCGTGCACCGCTCCGAGCTGATAGGTGCAGTCGGTGTGCGGTTTTTCCTCATATATCAGCTCCTGCCCGAGCGTGCGCTTCAACTCCTCCACCATTTCATCACCTCCGCGAGGTTCTCCTCGCTTACGTAGTTTCCTCCCGAGATGAGAAGCGCCGTCATCTTCTCCTCGTCCTCGGTCTTGTTCTTTTTCTTTTTCATGACCTTGGTCAGAACGTCTATCATCGATCTGTAGATACCTGTCAGCTTTTCGTGATCCATTCCGCCCTGCAGGGTAAATACGGGGATATCTCGGGGGATCCCGTTCGCTTTTCTCACGCTTTCGTCCTGCGCACCCGTGTCCCCGAGACCAACTCCGCACACGGCAGAGAGCTCGTAGCGTTTTCTTGCCTTTTTGAGGGAAACGATCATTCCCGCCATCAGCCAGCCGAGATAGATCACGCGCTCGCCTGCGGCAAGCTTGTCCTTTGCTTCTTCTATTCTGTAGACGGGAAGACCCGTTTTCTCACCGAGTATTTTTGCGTAACTTTCGGTCAGCCCCGTGTTCGACGTATATACGATTGCATTTGCCTTCATCGTCACACCTCCGTTTGATGCCTTTATTGTATCAAAAAACGCGTCGGTTTTCAAGGTATAGACGGTCACTAAATTGTAAACACTAAGTAAAAACCAAACGGGAGGAAGAAAAATGATAGAACAGGATACGATAAAACTGCTTCGCGAATGCGATGCGGGAGTAAAAATGGGGGTAAGCTCGATCGACGACGTCATTGACAAGGTGCGCTCACCCGACCTGCAGAAGCTGCTCTCCGACTGCAAGGAGGAGCACGAAAAGCTCAGAGGTGAGATCGAGGGGCTGCTTTCGGACTACCATGACGAGGGAAAAGACCCCAATATCATGGCAAAGGGCATGAGCGCCGTGAAGACTAACATCAAGCTCGGTCTTGATTATTCGGACGAAACGATAGCCGATCTTATGACGGACGGCTGTGACATGGGTGTTAAGTCCCTCTCGCGATATCTGAACCAATACGCGGCGGCAGACGAGGTGTCAAAGGATATCGCAAAGCGCCTGATCAAGCTCGAGGCGACGCTCGCCGAGGATATCAGAGCGTTTTTGTAATAAAACGGCAAAAGCGACCGACGGCACTCCGATCCGCGCAACCCCGCTGTCATTCTTGAACGGAGGCGCAGCTGTAGTGAAGAATCTGAGCGGGAAGACATAGTAACGTTACTCTGCGCTCCGACTCGGATCCTTCGGTCGTGCAAGCACTCCCTCGAGGATGACAGTCGGGAGGGGCAGTCTGCGCATACAAAATTTACGCAATTTCCTATGCAACAAAAAAGGAACAGAGGGCGCGGGCTCTCTGTTCCTTTTCATTATAAGGGCAGTCTGACGGATCAGATCATGCCGTATTTTCTGAGGATGATTATTGCCGCGGCGGCAACACAGCCGACAACGATCACGGCAACCACCACTGCGATCACGGGTGCTGAATTTCCCGTATCCTCCTGAGGCTCGATGACGAGCTTATCGGGAGCCTTCTGCGTGGTCTCGGGGGATCTTGTCGTAACATCCGCCTGCGCGGTCGACTCGGGGGAGGAGGTCGAAGGCGTGGTTACGGGTGAGGTCGTGACAGGGGCTGTAGTCTCGGGAGCTGCTGTTGTAGTCTCGGGCGCGGTAGTCTGATCTCCGAGCTTGGGGATCTTTTCCTCCTTGGTCTCCTTGCACTCGGTGCACGTGTAGACCTGAAGTCCCTCCGCCGTTGCGGTCGCTTCCTTCTTTACCACGGGCTCACCGAATTTATGCTCGAGCTTTTCCACCTTTTCGGTAACCTTTTTCTTACAGACCGTGCAATCGCCCTCCTTGGTTCCCTCTGCCTTGCAGGTCGCTTCCTTAGTCACCTTGAAGGTCTTGACGTCATGTCCCTTTGCCTCGATATCTCTCTTTTCTTCCTTTGCACAAACCGAGCAGGTCCTCTTTTCCTCACCCTTTTCGGTGCAAGTCGGGTCCTTCGACTTTGTCCAGGCTCCGTACGTGTGCTTGGTGCTCTTCTCTATCGTCTCTGTCTTTTTTCCTTTACAGATGCTGCAATCGAATTCCTTGGTTCCGTTTTCCTTACAGGTCGCTTCCTTGGTCACGGTTCCCTTGCTCCAGCTGTGAGCCTTGGACTCGACATTGCCGCATACGGTGCAGGTACGGGAATGGTTTGTGTCATCGATCTTTACATAATCACCGTAGCTGTGCTCGGCACAGAGGATAGAGACCGATTTTGACACGGTAGAGTTTAAAAGATCATTATTGCCATTGCGTGCTATAACCACAACAGACACATTCTGCGCCGATGCATTGGCAGCCGTTGCCTTGAGGGTAAGCTTGAAGATAGCGCCATTCAGATCGGTTGGGTTTTCTACAGCAAGTGCCCCTTGGTTGGTCGCCGAAAAAAATCCCTTCATTGATCCATCCTTGAGCCAAGTACCGGATACAAGCTCAAATCCGGCACCATAGCTGACTTCTACACCTAAAGAAGTTACATCCGGGCATCCGCTGATGCTTGCGGTAAATTCGATATTTCCGCCCACAGTGACAGAAGTATCTCCGCTAAGTGAGGCTGTGCCTTCAGCGTTGATCCCGATACACATGGAAAGTGCAAGAACAAGCACCGAAAACAGTATTGCAAGTTTTTTCATTGTATCTTGTCTCCTTTTTATCATGCGAGAGGGTATGTCTCGGGGAAGAATGTGTACATAAGCAGATACATGGCATCTGCATCGCTGATACTTCCGTCCCTGTTATAGTCGACAGGCTGAGCCGCAGGATATGTCTCAGGGAAGAATGTGTGCATAAGCAGATACATGGCATCTGCGTCGCTGACACTTCCGTCTCCGTTAAGGTCTCCCGAAATATAGGTGATCTTTCCGTAATCGAATACCACCTTCTCACACTCGGGCTTGTTCTCGAGTGCGTTCCACTGCTCCTCCGTACCGCCAAAGAGTATCTCGCCGAGCCTTTCACAGCATGCGAATGCATCTATGCCGATGCTCTCTACGCTGTCGGGAATGTATATGCTCTCGAGATAACAGCAGCCCTCAAATGCGCGGGCACCGATGCTCTTGACACCCTCGGGAAGCGTGATGCTGTGCAGTCCAAGGCTGTCCTTGAACATTTCGTCGGCAACAGCATCCATCTCGCCATTGATGATTATCGTCTCAACGTTCTCCGTGCCTGCAAAGAAGTCAGAGTTTGTCAGTATACCGCCGTTGATGACGAGCTTCTCCAGCGAATCGGGGACCTCGCCCGACGACTTCGCATTAGCAAACAGGCTCTCTATGTCATAGTCTCCGAACGGAAGCTCAAGCTCCTCGGGGTTCGTTCCGAGCAGAGCGCTCGTGCTGATGCTCTCTGTTCCCGCAGGGAATACTATCCGCTTGAGACCGGTACACATGTAAAATGCAGCTCCAACAGACTTCAAGCCCTCGGGAAGCACAAGCTCCTCCAGTCCCATGCAGTACTCAAATGCACAGGCTTCTATTGTCTCAAGGCTCGCGGAAAGCTCGATGCTCTCAAGAGAAATACACTCCTGAAATGCAGCATAACCGATGCTCACAACGCCCTCGGGAATGCTGATACCGGTCATACCCTTGCAAGCGAAGAAGGCATAGTCACCGATCCTCGTGACACCTTCCTTGATCACGATATTCGTTATCTTACCCGTGTATCTGTACCACGGCACCTCTCTGAAGGAGGAATAGTTCACCATTGCGGCATCGTCGTTGATGTAGAGAGTTCCCGTTGATCCATCAAAGGACCACTCGGGCTCCGTCTCTGCCCATGTCAGAGTACCGCCGTACTGTCCCTTGACATCAGCCGTCCAACCGTTGCGCGCGGGATTGTAGTATATGGTCGCAACAGCATTATCGAATGCATCCTCTTCTATCTCGGGTGCCGCACCGAGAAAGACGAAGGTGTTTGTGCATCCGGCAAACGCACAGCTGCCGATGCTCAGAACAGTCTCGGGTATAACAAGCTCCGCCGTTATCTGCTGATAAGCAAATGCGCCTTCTCCGATAACAGCAACGCTTCCGTCATCGGGAATAACACCGTCGGCACAGCCGGCAATGAGCGTTTTGGTCTCCTTCTCTATCAGGCAGTTGCCAAGCGAGATAAACGCCTCGTTAGCCTCGTCTGCCGTTATCCTCTCAAGTCCGACACAAGCGGCAAATGCAACCGCTCCTATAGCTTCAACATCCTTGGTGATATAAAGCTCGCTAATGTTAGCGCAGAAGGCAAATGCACCGTAGCCGATCTTCTTGACACCCGAAAGATCGATACCTTGAATGCTCTGACATCCGACAAACGCATAATCTTCGATCTCGGTCACTCCTTCGGGAATAACAAGCTCAACCGCCGCCTCGCCGTCAATGAAGAGATCGCCCGCATAATAGAGCGGATTTGATTCAAACGAGTCAAACAGGATACCGCACCAAGCGGCAAGCGATACGATATGTACCTCGGGAGATTCGAGACCTGCAAATACAGCATCTCCGACACTCTCGACGCTCTCGGCGACCATGATCTTTTCTATGTTCTCACATCCCGAAAAAGCATTGTCGCCTATTCTCGTGATACCATCGGTAATAAGGACCACCTTTACCCGCTCGGCAACAGAAGCCCAGGGCGTATCCTCAAAGGATGCATGGTCTGCCATGACCGAGTTGTGCTTGATGGTAAGTATGCCGAGCCCCTCATTGAAGCTCCAAAGCTCCTCGTCAGGAAGCTTATATCCGCACGTGTCGCATTCGATATCAGCCGCATCCTCGAATACGTGATCCGCCACGTCCTTCTTGTCACCGCAAGCGGTGCATTCGTAGTAGTGCTGTGCATCATCGTGCAAAAGTGTCTCGGACCAGGTATGCTCTGTCACTCTCGTGTATCCGCATGCGTCGCACTCGGCGTCGCATGCATTATCAAATGCGTGATCAGCTGCGTCCTTCTTGTCACCGCAAGCGGAACATTCGTAGTAGTGCTGTGCATCATCGTGCAAAAGTGTCTCGGACCAGGTATGCTCTGTCACTCTCGTGTATCCGCAGGTATCACACTCGGCGTCGCATGCATTATCAAATGCGTGATCAGCTGCGTCCTTCTTCTCTCCGCAAACAGAACATTCGTAGTAGTGCTGTGCATCATCGTG
>JAZMZS010000022.1:0-15148 GCA_045586105.1 Eubacteriales bacterium
AAATGTTGTAGTCAACCTTTGCCTTGTAGTTACCGTACTGCTCCAGATACTTGGGGTCAATACCGGCAGTCTTGGCGACTTCGGTGATGTGCTGCATCTGAGTTTCCTGTGCGATTTCGATGTCAGTCTTAAATGCCATACTTGTTTCTCTCCTTAATTTTGATGCCTTCCGGCATAATGTTGATGAATGGATACTTTACCACAGCATCCACTGCTTACGTAACTTCTCCGAAAACTTCACAGAAGTTGACAGAACGGATGTTTGCGGCCGCCTGTAAGGCGTTTTTGCTACAGGATAATAATACAGTATCCCTGTGCGTTTGTCAATGAAAACCATCGGTTTAATCGATACTTCTTTACTGATTGTAGTCATAGTCAAGGTCTCTCTTGCGACAAAAAAGAAGACCTTGGTCATCGAAAACGATGACACAAGGTCTTCAAATTTACTATATTGCTTGATTCATCCAATTGCGAAAGGATAAAAGAAATTGCCCCGAAGAGGATAAATCAAATTTGCTGAAACAATTTTTCTTATTCCCACTCGCTCCCGAAAAATAAATCTTAAACAGCTTTGCTTATGGGATTTGGCTCAAGGTCGTAGGATTATTTCCATCATTCAGACAGCAGGGGCTATCTGATTTTTTGTTGCCATACTGTTGCCACGGCTCAAGTTTGTTTTGGCTTGTTTGTAATGCTATTACTTCAAATAGCCTGTTACTAAATCATAGAACTCGCCGATATCAGTAAAGTAGTTGGGATACGCAGCTTTTAACTCCTTAAAGGATTTCGCTCTAACCAGAACCGCATCAACATTGCTTTCATGTCGATTCTTTTCGATTTGGGTATATGTAGATTCGGCCATATCAAATTGACTTGGCAGGTATGTTCTTATCCGCAGACGATGGGTGTTATAGTTTAGGATGAGAAGATAATAGCCTTTTTTATCTTTCGCCCCAGCGTCTTCGTGTTGGACGGCAATTCTAATAGCATTTAACGTTTCCAGAACATGATGCGCATCATTGATCTGTTCAATTTCAGATATTAACTCAGCTTCATCTGCCACAGTTCCAGGAACAACTGGGCATCCCTCCCGAAGCGCAAAAAGCGATGATACCAGCACAAAGAACCGCTTAACATGCTCGTCTCCCTGTCCCGCTTTTAATGCTTGTTTAGTAAACAACCCCATTGTTTCCAATGCAGTTGCCCAAACATGTTGCAAGTGTGTTCGGTATTGAATTTCAACAAGCATATTTTTGTTGTACGTATCTGACTTGTCGCTATGATATTCATATACCATGTGCAGACTACGATACCCAGAGGGTTTGGGATTGGTAATATAATCATACTTTTCCTTAAAAATATGACGCTTGCGGGATGAATCATATTTCTTAGCGTAAGAATATACATCATCGAGAGTTGGAACGATAAATCGACATCCGCCCAAATCTTGCATCATCCAAAGGCTCATGGAGGGTTCTCTCTCAAGCTTTTTGATAATGGAATCCAGTCGCTTCAACCGTTCTGCAACGACTATGTTTTTTCCGGAAGCCATACCTCGAAGATGAATATAAATTACATGAAGTGGAAAAGCATGTGCGGCACGCCAATTATCTATTACCTTTGTTGCTTCTTCGAGTTGTTCTTCCGTAGAGCCTGCTTTTCTAATAGTTTTACCAGCTTTTATAATTTTGCTTCTTGAGTATTCGACTTTTTTCCATTTTTGCTGCCGAACAATAGACATGCGACCTCTCCTTTGCATAAGTGCCCAGAAGCCCTTCAAGGGATTCTGGGCACTTATAAGCCAGTTGAAATTATTCTCTTAAAAATGTTGCCATTTTGTTGCCACAAACGGCTTCAAAAGCTCGAAAACCCTTGATATTACAGGTTTTTTTCGACCTTTGAAATTATTCCCACTCGATCGTTCCTGTGGGCTTGGGGGTGAGGTCAAGGAGGACGCGGTTGATGCCTTCGACCTCGTTTGTGATGCGGGCGGTGATCTTATGGAGGACGCTGTAGGGGATCTCCTCGATGGTTGCGGTCATGGCGTCCTTGGTATTTACGGCACGGATGATCGCGGGCCAGCCCTCGTAGCGTGCTTCGTTACGCACGCCTACGCTCTTCATATCGGGGATAGCGACGAAATACTGCCAGACCTTTTCAGCAAGACCGCAGTTATCAAATTCCTCGCGGAGGATAGCGTCAGCCTCTCTGAGTGCTGCGAGTCTGTCGCGGGTGATAGCGCCGAGGCAGCGGACGCCGAGGCCGGGTCCGGGGAAGGGCTGACGGTAGACCATAGCGTGGGGAAGACCGAGAGCCTCGCCTACTACGCGCACCTCGTCCTTGAAGAGGAGCTTGAGAGGCTCGACGAGGGACATTGCCATCTCGTCGGGAAGTCCGCCTACGTTGTGGTGCGACTTGACGGGCTTGCCGGATTCCTTTGCCTTTATAGATTCGAGAATATCGGGATAGATGGTACCCTGTGCGAGGAAGTCTATTCCGTCGAGCTTTGCCGCTTCTTCGTCAAAGACCTTTATAAACTCGCCGCCGATGATCTTGCGCTTCTGCTCGGGGTCGGAAACGCCTGCAAGCAGGTCAAGGAAGCGGTCGGTCGCGTCGACGTAGACGAGGTTTGCATCGAGTCCCTCGCGGAAGACGCGGATAACGTCCTCGCTCTCGCCCTTGCGCATAAGGCCGTGGTTAACGTGAACGCAAACGAGCTGTTTGCCTATTGCCTTGATAAGAAGCGCCGCAACGACCGAGCTGTCAACTCCGCCCGAAAGTGCAAGCAGTACTTTTTTGTCCCCTACCTGTGCGCGTACCTCTGCTACCTGCTCGTCGATAAACTTAGCGGCAAGCTCAGGGGTGGTAATGCGCTCCATGGTCTCGGGTCTGATATTGGTATCCATCTGTATCCCTCCGATAACGCTGAAATTAAGATATTTCTATTATAAACACTTCGCCCGAAAAAATCAATATTTTTTTATACAGCGGAAGCGGTTTTTTTTCAAGGGAAAGCGGGAGGCAGTCAAGTGAGGTTTCTCGGGATCGTTATGCAGTGCCTCGGCCAGGGTGGACGCTTGGTCGAGACGGGGCATATTAAAATTCCAATGATAGTCGAAGTCTGCGCCTCGCCGAGTCTTCCCCGCCGGGGGAAGAAGCGCCTGCGGTGCGTGATATGCTCCCTTCGGGAGCGCGATATTCCATCCCCGCTGTCATCTTCGAGGGAGGGTCTACCCGACCGAAGGATCTGAGCGGGAAATGAAAGAAACGGCTATGCTACGATCATGCTCGTCACCTTTACGTAAAATTCTTTTTTCGGCAAAAAACGGTCGATGCGCGGGGGCATCGACCGTTTTATATTGTTATAATGAAACTCACAAGGCTATTACATAAGTAACGCCCGAGGTCGGATCGCAATATCACTTGACCTCTGCGGGTTCTTCTTCCTTTGTCTCTTCCGTCTTCTTGGGGGCGGTAACCGTCTGGGGGGCACGGCGGCGGAGGTCATGTCTGAATTCCTTGGTCAGCAGCTTGAACAAGCCGACAAGAGAGCCGAAGCCGTAGCTGAGGTGGAATGCGGGGAAGAGGATGAGCAGGCAGAGGAAGGCGACGAATTTGTTATCGTTTTCCGCCTTTGCCGCGTAGACTGCGCTGTATCCGATATCGAGGGCGGTATAAAGAGCCATTTCAGCCGCAAAGAGCCACCACATAAAGGGAAGGAACAGCGATATTACGGGCATGAACACAAGCGAGAGCAAAAAGCACAGCGGAATGAAGTGGCGGATGCCCATTGCTCCGAAGCAAAGAGCCATCGTGATGATGTTCCACTTTCCGTTGATGTATCCCATCTTGTTGATTCCGCCGATGGTATCGCGGCAGTAGTATGTAAGCTGTATCTTCTCGGTAAGGTAGATCTTGCCTCCCGCACGGCGGATACGCCAGTTAAGCTCGTTGTCCTGGTTACGGGTGAAGCGCTCGTCAAAGAGACCCACGCGGTCGAATATCTCTCTTCTGAAGGCACCGAAGGGAACGGTATCAACGTAGCCGTCCTTGCCGCGCACTCTGAACTGTGCATTTCCCACACCGAACTGGCTGGAGAGCATCAGCGCAATGCGCGAGCCCATTTTGGTACGTGCCTTGGTATTGAAATGTCCGCCTACGTTGTCGGCATCGGTGGTATCGAGAAAATGCACGCACTGGGAGATATAGTCGTTCTGATACTCGGCATGAGCATCAAGGCGCACGATATACTCTCCGACCGTGTTCTGTATGCCGATGTTCATAGCATAGGGGACTGTCTTGTTCGGATTGTCATACACGCGGATAAGGTCGGGGTATTTCTCTATGTACTGACCGATGATCTCCTTTGTATTATCCGGAGAAGCACCGTCGACGAACACCCATTCCATATCGTCGATAGGGTAATCCTGCTCGAGCAGCGAATCAATGCATTTCGCGATATACTTACTCTCGTTGTATACCGGCATAATGACCGACACTCTTGGTTTTTTCTTGTTTTCCGTCATATATTTATACTCTCTTCCGCTATATCTGTAGAGGCAAAAAGCTCATTTGAGCATAGTAAACCCACACTAATAATATTATATATTTCATAATATTAAATGTCAAGGCTTTTTTGAACTTACCCGGATGAAAAATGTTATAATTGCAGACAAAATGTGACAATTATGTTTTCGGGATGTCCTTACATTCCGCTCAAAAGCTCCGCGATCACCGCTTCTGCCATGACAAGGCCCGCGGCTGCGGGAACGTAGGAGATGCTCGCGGGCACGGGTCTGCCGTTTCTGCCGGGCTCGGGGAGAAGGGGCGCTTTTGCTTCCTCTCTCGAATATACGACCTTCAGATGTCTGATGCCTCTCTTTGCGAGCTCCCTGCGCATCACGCGGGCAAGCGGACAGACCGAGGTCTTGGATATGTCCGAGATCTCGAACGCCTGTGCCGAGAGCTTGTTTGCCGCGCCCATTGCCAAGACCACACCGATGCCTGCGGCGCTTGCCCGGACGGCGATCTCTATTTTGCCCGAGACCGTGTCTATGCAGTCGGCAACACAGTCATACGCCGAAAAATCAAAGCTGTCGGCGTTCTCGGGCAGGAAGAATTCGTCACGGCATTCGACCTCGATATCCGGGTCGATGTCGGCAATTCTTGCTTTTGCGGCTTCGACCTTCTTCATGCCGACGGTGGAGCGCAGGGCAAAGAGCTGGCGGTTGATGTTCGATTCCGAGACCGTATCGTGATCGACGAGAGTAAGATGCCCCACGCCCGCGCGGGCGAGAGCCTCGGTAAGATGCCCGCCGACACCGCCTATTCCGAATATGAGCACCCGCGATCGGGCGAGCCTTTCCTGTGCCGCCGCGCCGATAAGCGAGACTGTGCGCTTCTGCTGTTCCTTCATGCTTTTTCTCCTCGTAACATACTGACACCATTATACTACGTGAATATATTTTTTGCAAGTGTTGAAAAGTGTGCGGGGGTGTGGTAAAATATGAGTGAAAAAACAAGCAAAGGAGATCCAGGTTATGAATGAATTTGTATGGTACAACCCGACAAAGATACTGTTCGGGCGCGGTGCTATCGAGAAGATGCGCCCCGAGCTCGAGGCGGCGGGCAGGAATATTCTCGTCACCTACGGAGGCGGCTCTGTCAAGCGCAACGGCGTTTACGATTCCGCGATCACGATGCTGCGCGAGCTTGACAAGTGTGTCTTCGAGCTTTCGGGCATCATGCCCAATCCAAGAAAAGAGATCGTATACGAGGGTATCCGCATCTGCAAGGAGAAGAAGATCGACTTTATCCTCGCGCTCGGCGGCGGCTCTGTAATTGACGCTTCAAAGGCGATCGCTCTCGGCGCATGCACCGAGCTCGACTTCTGGGACAGCTTCTATATGGGTGATGCTCAGCCCGAGGCGGCGCTTCCGCTCGGAACGGTGCTTACTCTTCCCGCTACCGGAAGCGAGATGAACTGCGGAGGGGTTGTTACAGACTGGCAGAACAACATAAAGACCGCGTTCGAGCATCCGCTGCTCTTCCCGAAATTCTCGGTGCTCGACCCCGTTTACACCTTCTCGCTCCCGAGAGAGCAGATCATATACGGTGCTGTGGATATGTTCTCGCATCTGTTTGAGGTATACTTCTCATACCCGAACGACAACAACCTCTCGGACGAGCTTGCCGAGGCTGTGATGAAGAACATCCGCACCAACCTCGCGATAGCACTCGAGGATCCCTCGAACTACGAGGCGAGAGCAAATCTCATGTGGGACGGCTCGATGGCGTTGAACGGCATTACAAAGCTCTCAAAGGGACAGGACTGGGAAACGCACCAGATCGAGCACGCCATGAGTGCGTTCTTCGACATCCCGCACGGTGCGGGGCTTGCCGTGGTTCATCCCAACTACATGAGATACACGTATAAATACGCTCCCGAAAAGTACGTCAGATACGCCGTCAACATCTGGGGCGTCGATCCCGCGGGCAAGACGGATGACGAGATCGCAATGGAGGGCATCCGCGCAACGCATGATTATTTCAAGCAGATCGGAGCGCCCGTCACCCTCGCCGAGGTCGGGATCTCGGTCGATGATGCCGACAAGATCGTCTCGCGCACCTTCCTTCTCAACGGCGGTTACCATGCTTGCACCGAGGAGGATATAAAGAATATCGTTCTCATGTGCAACGAGGACTGGTAAATTCACTCTGCACAGCAGAATAGCGTGCCGAAGGTGCATTGATCTCCCGCTCAGATCCTTCACTGAGGCTGCGCCTGCGTTCGAGGATGACAGCGGGAATGGAATATCGCTCTGCCGAAGGCAGAATATCGCGCACCGCAGGTGCTTTTGCACAAGCTTTTTTACGCAATTTCAAATACAGCAAAAAATGCCTTACGAAGCCGTTTTATCCGTGCTTCATAGGGCATTTTTCAATATTTCGGTTATTTTGCCGCTCACTCTGCCGTCTCCGAAAGCAAAGCAGGAGAAGGTGCGCGGTGATGAGGGCGGCGGGAATGCCGAAAGAAGCTCTGCGGCAGCCGAGACGATGCTCTCCGCGCTTCTTCCCGCAAGGACGGCTCTGCCTGTCAGGAGCGCCTCCGGGCGTTCGGTAACTCTGCGGGCTATCACGGCGGGGGTGCCGAGCGATGCCGCCTCCTCGCATATTCCGCCCGAATCGGTTATTACTATTCTTGCACGTGCAAGCAGATACACGAGCGACGGGTAATCGAGCGGCTCGCACACGAGCATTCTCTCATGCTTTACTCCGGATCTCGCAAAAAGCTCCCTGACGCGCTCGTTTTTGTGTATCGGAAAAACGGCGCGAAGCCCGCAAAAGCGCCCGAGCAGCTGCCCGGCTGCGAAAAATATATTTTCCGCACCGCTCATACCCTTCTCTCCGACGAGGTTTTCCCTGCGGTGGCAGGTGATAAGCATTATTCCGCCCGTATAATCGAGCGAGCGCACAAGCTCACATGCGCCGTGAGGATGAGCAAGCTCCCCTGCCAGCGCGTCCGTGACCGTGTTTCCTACAACGAATATCCTGTCAGCGTCTATCCCCTCCGCTATGAGGTTTTCCCTCGCACGGGCGGTGGGCGCAAAATGAAGCGAGGCAAGGGCGCCGATACGGATCCGAAAGCCCTCCTCGGGAAATGGGTCGTTCAGGTCTCCGGTACGCAGCCCCGCCTCTACGTGGACAACACAAACCCCCGCCTCTGCCGCCGCTTCCGCACAGCCGAGCGAGCTTGCCGTATCTCCCTGTACGACAACAGCATCGGGGCGCTCGGAGCGCAAGAGCTGTGCAATTCCATCCCTCGCGAGCTCTGCTGTCATACCGGGGTCGCTGCCTCTTCTCATTATTCCGAGCGAAAAGCCTGCCTCGATACCGAAGCACGCGAGCACGCTGTCGGTAAGCTCAAGGTGCTGACCGCAGTTGACGAGTACCGCTTCGCACCACGCCTCTCTCTTCAGGCTCAGATAAAGCGGGCAGAGCTTCAGCGCATCGGCTCTCGTGCCGACGCATACGAATATTCTCTTTTTCACGTCTGCACCTTCTTTTTTGCGGTCGTTGGTATTTTTTCGCGAACAAGAAAGTGCCTGACGGCACTCTGCCGACAGGCGAAACTTCACTCCGCGCAAGCGGAACTTCACCCACCTACGGTGCCTTTACTCATGCAGCTTGTCCGAGGTAATGAAATAATACCCGCCGGCGCCGATGCGTCCGAGCGCCTCCGCGGCATAGCCCGTACAATGCGAGCATCCGTCGCCCGCACGCAAAAACACTCTTGCCTTGTATCTCGTAAAGGCGTAGACGTACTGTCCCGCAATACGCTCGAGCTCTCCCTCTCCCTCGGGGATCTCTGCCTTTTTGTCGGCGCAGTCGGCGGCGAGCGCTTCGGTAAGGTCTAATGCAATAAAGTCGAATATATCGTTCAGCTCGGCAAGAAGGATCACGTCCTCCGCCTCCTCTGCCGTAAGCTTAAGCACGCTTCCCACTGCAAGCTCGGGGCAGCTTTCTCTTATTCTGCGGACTATGGCGTACTGAGATGAAAGCGCGAGCTCTTCCGTTCCCGAAAGAAGTATCTCGCGCACTCCCGCCTCGTATGCCTCGGCAATAAGCGCAATTTCAAGCGAAAGGCGCAGATCCCGCAGATCCTGCCGCTGCTCCGACTGTGAACGGAGAGCGATCTGTGCCCTTACCTCGATGCCGCTCATTTCCGCCTTTGTGATAAAGCGCCCGAGGTCTGCCTTTCCGCTCGAGCCCGATAGCACGTCGGTGTACACCGAGCTTGTAAATCTCGGAATTCCGTCTGTGTTTGTAAGCTCGATGCAAAGAGCCTCCGCTCCCGCCTCGGTTGCCCTGGCAAGTGCCTTGTCGAGGTTGGAATCGGATGAATATGACGAGCGGGCAATTATCCCCGCTCCCACTCCCTCGGTCTCGATCCTCGGGTAAGCATCGTAGCCCGTTCTCTCGGGTGCGGGCTCGGTCTGCGTGTCCGAGGTGTCGGAGGTATCCGTGCTCTCGTCCACTCTCGAGTTGAGCCATGCTCCGAGCAGGATGCTGAAGAGCAGTATCGCTCCCGCGGCTCCCGCAATTATGAGAACTCTGCGGTCTATCGGTCTTTTGTGAGGTCTGTAGCGCGACGGGCGGTAATGCTTCATTCTTCCGTGGAAATTCATGCGCTGTCCTCCTTGCTTTTTTGTTTTGTGCGGTGCTTTACTTTACAAATTCTATCTTTGCGGGGGAAACGTCAGAAAAACGCTCCTGCTCGGTCACTCTGAGCTGTGCCTGCCTTGCATCCACCTTCTCGTAGAAGCGGCAGGTGAGGTATCTTTCCTTGAGTGTCTCGTAGTTCTTCTCGATATAGGTATCGTCCATGGCAACTCTCTTGATGATATGGAAGCCGTCACCGAGCTCGAGCACATCGGAGACCTCGTCCTCCTCAAGCGCAAATGCGACCTTCTCAAATTCCTCGTCCATCCAGCCGCGCGGCATATAGTAGCCGTCGCGGGTCATGGAATAATCGTTCGAGTTTTCTGCGACAAGCTCGTTGAAGTCCGCGCCCGCCTTTGCCTTGTCGGCGACTTTGTCTGCAAGCGCTCTGCATTCCTCATAGCTCTTGTCTGTGGACTCGGTGTTGATATACACCTGCAGAACTCTGATGAATTCCTCATCGAGCACGCTGCGGAAGGTGTTGTCATCCATACAGAGCGGCTCACCCTCGGCTGTCATCGCGGCAAACAGCTTTTCCTCGCAGAAATCGACAGCAAACACAAAGTCGAAGACCTCCTCGGTCATGAAGTTTGCCTCCATCTCCTCGCGGAAGCCTGCCGAGCCGTCCTTGTCGTTGGCTGAGACATACTGATCCTTGATAGAGCTCTTGGTGGTAGCGACCTTCTGTCTGATATCCTCGTCTCCCACTCCGATGCCTCTGTCAGCACACATGCTGACGATGGTGTACATTCCGCACAGCGACTCATAGCAGGCATCCTTTATCTCGGAATAGACCTTATCGCTGTCCTGTGCGATCTGCTCCTTGGTGTAGCCTGCCTTGTAGTTGAGAAAGAAATAGCGGTAGAGCGCATAGCTGACCTCGTGCCCGCCGACAGTAAGCACGGTCTCCTGCTCGGAGATCCCGTTTGCATCCTTTCCCGAGCCGCAAGCGCACAGAAGCGAAAGCACGCAAAAAAGAGAAAGGATAAGGGCTGTGATTCTTATAGATCTGTTCATATATTACCTCATTGGGGGAAGAATACATTTATTTTATTATTTTATCACACATACGCGTGTATGTCAACCGAGAAGTCCGAGGATCTTCTCTTTAGCATCCTCAGCGTTTTCGATAAAGGGAAGGCGCTGCTCTCCGCCTCTGAGCGAGAGCACGAGATATTCACCCTCGAGCGCCGAAATATCGAAGGGAACGCGCCCGAGCCTCGCGGGTCTTTCGATGCGCGCGCTCTCTATCTCGGAGATTGCAAAAGCGGCGTAGCTGCCGCCCGAGATGTATATCACCCTCACGGTGGTTATATAAAGCGCCGTGCCCTCGGCGGAGCGTGCTCTTCTCAGAAACATAGCATACAACAGGGTCGCACAGGCGCACAGCAGCATCCCGAAGAATATGACCGCGCCGCTTATGCGGCTCTCCGAAAAGAGTATTCCGCCCGAGAGTATCCCGAGCAGTATGAAAAACATTCCCCCCGCCATTGCGGGAAGGAAAAAGCCGGCGGCTCCCGTTTTTTTCAGCTCATCGGATGTGCTCTTGTATTCGTGCAGGATGCGCTCGTCCTTTTCCCTGATACATGAAAAGAGGTCGGGCGGGCAGGTGCGGCTCATAGGCTCCCCTCCGTTCTTTGTCGGTGTTACAGGCTGATTATAGCACACATTCCGCACGGGAATACATTTTTGTTCAAAAAAATTCACAAAAAATTCCCAATCATGTTGCATTCGGGCAGAAAATGTGAGATAATAGGGCGTAATTTCATTTTCATATGAGAAAAAATAATTCTGTATCGAGGTATTTTTCCGTGTCAACAAAAAGAAGCTCATTTACGGGAAAGATCGGATTTGTACTTGCGGCGGCAGGCTCTGCCGTGGGTCTTGGCAACATCTGGCGCTTCCCATACCTCGCCGCTAAGTACGGCGGCGGTATGTTCTTGCTCACCTACATAATCCTTTCGGTCACCTTCGGCTTTTCTCTGATGATCGCCGAGATCGCCATAGGAAGAAAGACCGGGCTCAGCGCCATCGGTGCTTTCAAGGCGCTTGACCGCAGATTCTCCTTTGTCGGGTGGCTCGCATCGATCGTGCCGATAATCATTCTTCCTTACTATTCCGTCATAGGCGGATGGGTAATGAAGTACCTCTTCGGCTTTGCGACGGGGCAGGTCTCTTCGATGGCAAATGACAGCTTTTTCTCGGATTATATCGGCATGACCTGGGAGCCGATCGGCTGGTTCTTCCTCTTTATCGGAATAACCGCGCTCATCGTGCTGCTCGGCGTGGACAAGGGCGTCGAGGCTGTTTCCAAGGTCATGATGCCTATACTCATCGTGCTCATACTCTTTATTGCCGGATACACCATATTCACGATGGACGGAGCTGTGGAGGGCGTGCTCTACTACATCACTCCCGATCTCAGCCATTTCTCGGTGATGACGGTGGTCGCCGCCATGGGTCAGCTCTTCTATTCGATGTCGCTCGCCATGGGCATTATGATAACCTACGGCTCGTATATGAAAAAGGAAATATCCATCGAAAGCTCGACCCACCAGATCGAGATATTCGACACAGGCGTCGCGTTCCTCGCGGGTCTTATGATAATCCCCGCGGTCTTCGCCTTCTCGGGCGGTGACGCTTCCGCTCTCGGCGCAGGTCCCGGTCTTATGTTCATCACCCTGCCTAAGATCTTCAATGCTATGCCCGGCGGCTCGTTTATCGGTGCGGCGTTCTTTATCATGGTATTCTTCGCCGCGCTTACCTCCTCCATATCGCTTATGGAGACGATCGTTTCTATCTTCCAGGACAAGCTCAAGCTCGGCAGACGTGCATGCTGCTTTATCGTGCTCGGCATTTCGCTCGCGCTCGGACTTCCCTCCTCTCTCGGCTACAGCGCATGGGCAGAGGTAAAGGTGCTCGGAATGCAGCTGCTCGATCTCTTCGACTTCGCTTCAAACAGCGTGCTCATGCCTATCGTTGCCCTCTGTACCTGCCTCTTTGTGGGTTATTTCTTAAAGCCCAAGGCGGTCATCGACGAGGTAGAGGTAACCGGTAAGTTCAGGATGAAGGGGCTCTTCTCCGTAATGATCCGCTATATTGCGCCCGTGTTCATTCTCGCTATTCTGGTATCGAGCGTGCTCAACGCTCTGGCGGGAATCTATGCGGACACCTACCCCTGGCTCAAGGCGTTTGTTATCTGATCTGCAACAACAAAGTGCCTGACGGCGCTCTGCTACGCTCAAAGCCGTCGCTTAAAAAGCACCATCCCCGCTGTCATTCTTGAACAAAGGCGCAGCCGCAGTGAAGAAAGCGACTCGCTTCGCTCGCATGCATTCCGACTACGCATGTATAAGTTCCACCAACCAAAACAAGTTTTGGGGTGTCACTTATCTGAGCGGGAAGACATAGTAACGTTTCTTTGATCTCCGACTCAGATCCTTCGGTCGGCTAAAGCCTCCCTCGCGAAGCAGATTTTTCGTCAGACGAAGAATGGAGCGGCGAAGACAAGGGCGCGTATTTGCATACGTAACCGAAAACCGAGACGCGCTCGATCTGAAGTAAGCGCCCGAGGTTCTGTAAGCTCGCTTGCGGGCTTACAGGTTCTCGGCTGACTATTCCTCAGCGAGCGGGCTCGCGGAGGCATGTCTGAGCGGTGACGGAAAATATGCAAGCGAGGTTCCTCGCGACGCAGAAATTGATGCAAGACTAAGATCGGAGCGGGAGGAGGCGTGAGCGTATTTTCATACGTGATCGCCGACGACTCGCGATCGATCTGACGTATTGCACAATTTATGCAAGCGAGGCTCGAGGATGACAGTCGGGAAGGTAGATTTGCCAAACATTTTTTACGCAATTTCCTATGCAACAATAAAAAAGCTTTCTTACGTACATAGCGCAAGAAAGCTTTTTTGTTTTGTCTTTTTGTTTTACAAGCGGGGATCAGGTCAGCGTGCCATCCTCCCATACGCCCGAAACGGTGCTTCCGTCGGGGTAGGTTATGATGCCTCTGCCGTGCATTTTGTCATCCTTCCACTCTCCGACATACTCGGTTCCGTCAGACCAGGTATAGGTGCCTGTGCCGCAGCGCTTGCCCTTTTTCCATTCTCCCATATAAAAGTCGCCGTGCGCCCAGGTCATGCTTCCCGTGCCGTGGGGAAGGTTTTCCTTCCATTCTCCGTCATATACGTGACCCTCGTTGTAGGTCATTTTTCCTCTGCCGTCTGCAACCCCAAACACAAGCTCGCCCGTGTATTTTCCGTGTGAAAACTCCCTTGATGCAAAGCCGGTATAGGTCTCGGCGGCGAGGGCTTGCTCTATATCCCTGCCCGTGACAGTCAGTCCGTCAAAGAAGGTGCGGACAGCCTCCGCGGGCTCTTCCGTCCAGCCGACGAGATAAGCGGTAAGCGGATCGACCGCGGCTCCTCTGTTCATAACGCTGTCTCCGAGATGCTCTGCGGCGGCATTCCTTACCTCTGCGGGATAATACAGGTCGGATGCACCGAACATATGAAGTATCTCATGAACAAGAGAGTCCTCCTGCGCGGTATATGCGGCACAGTATTCAAGTCCGCTGTCATATGCACAGGAGGCGTATGCGCGCCCCTCGCGGTTGAACAAAAACACGATGGGCGCAGAGTCCGCCGAATGCTTCTCTCTCAGTCGGGCATCCGCATCAGCCTCGTCACCGAGGCCTGCGGCGGTCAGCGCTTCTCCGAGCCACAGGTAATGATCCGGCTCTGCGGGGGCGGCGGTCCTTATTCTGCATTCGACATGCGAGAATGAGACCGTGAGCTCCGCCGAATATTTTTCTGCCTCTGCCGAAATGCAATCGAGAGCGCTGCGCAGGTTTTCGAGGGCTGCGGCGAGATCACTCTCGTTCCACGAGGATGCACCGTCAGACACCAAGACCGCGGTAAAGTGCACCTTTCCCGTAAGTGCGGCACAGGAGCCGAGCTCCCTGTTCTTCAAAAATACGTCCTCGATGCTCTCTGCCGCATCATCCGCATAGGTGACGGGCGGCTGTGTGCTTCTCTCCGAGCAGGAGGAAAGGGCGAGTAGGGCGGTCAGTACCGCCGTTATAAGCTGTAGGGTTCTTCTTTTTTTCATTATATCTTTTCTATCGGGTCGGAGCAGAATTCTATCCTTACCTTCTCCGAGGCGGTGTCCGTGTCGAATGTCATGGTGCATATACCGTTTCTTGTGCGGATATATGCGCGGGCTTGTGTGTTTTTATTGTCATGCAGGATGCGCACCGGATATTCTCCGTCGGGAGGTACGAGGTGCCGCGGTGAGCAGGTGTATTCTCCGTCCTTACGCTCGAGGGCAAGAGAAAAGTCCCGCCCGAGCAGAGCTCGTGCATGCCCGAGCCTTCCCTGTGCGACCGCACGGCGTATCTCCGAGGAGGAAACCTCCTCGCCGTCCACCTTTACGTCCTCGACGATCGTGTAGCCGATACCGAGCTCACGGCAAAGCTCTGCGAGCATTGCGGGGTTCCCTTCTCCTCCTCTGCCGAAGCTGTAGCTTCTGCCCGAGACAAGGTGTACCGCTCCCGCATTTTGCAAAAGGATATCTCTGACAAATTCACGCCCGTCCATCCGCGCGATCCCGTGCGTGAAGTCGGGGCAGACGAGAATATCCGCACCGAGCTCCGCTATGAGCGCCGTTTTTTCTTCAAGCTCGGTAATGAGCGGAACGGGTGAGGGGAGAAAGGCATTCTTCGGCGGTTCGGCAAAGCAGAAAACAAGGGCTTCCGTGCCGTTTTTGCGGGCTTGCGCGACCGCCTCGGCTATCACCGCCGCGTGAGCAACGTGCACCCCGTCAAAGCATCCGAGCGCGACCGTGGTGCGGGTATTCAGTTTTTCGGTGCAGTCACGGTAGATCTTCATGTGCTTTTACCTTTCTCGTTTTGTTGGGAGCGGGGGGA
>JAZMZS010000023.1:0-5578 GCA_045586105.1 Eubacteriales bacterium
TCAAAGCCGACGGTAACGACGTTACGCAAAAAAGGCAGATTCTTTGAATAGAGAGGAGCACCCGGGACAAGAGTCTTCAGCTCGGGGCAAAGCTCCTCGATTATCTCTTTATAGTTGATATCCTTGCAGTACTCGACCATAACGAGCGTGTGAGTGTCGGACTGCTTGAGCAGATACTCGATCTCGTGTATCTTGTAGGCGGTGTTGACGGTAACGAGCACCGCACCGATCTTCGTCGTAGCCCAGAAGGTGATAAACCATTGGGGGACGTTCGTTGCCCAGATAGCAACGTGATCTCCCGCCTTTACTCCCAGAGAAATAAGGGAGGCGGCACACTCGTCAACGTCGCGGCGGAACTGCTCGTAGGTTCTCGTGTAGTCGAGGGTAGGATACTTGAAGGCGTACTGATCGGGGTATTTTTCTGCCATCGTATCAAGCACGTCCGAGAAGGTCGCGTCTATGACGTCGTACTTCTTCCAGACGAAGGTGCCCGTCTTTGCACGGTTATAATATACGTGCTCGTAGCTCTTTTTTTCTCGCCCAAGCGCGGAGATGTAATTTTCAAAGTGGGTGAGAACGATATCGGCGTCGCTTATCTCGTCGTTCCAAGCGGCGCAGATGAAGCCCTCGTAGTTGAGCGAGGAGAGGGCGTTGAGAAGCTTTTTGACTTCAAGATCTCCCTCGCCTATAAGAACCGTCCTGCCGTCCTTCATGTCTCCGAGACGTACGTACTTGATGTACGCTCCGAGGTTCTTTATCGTGGTCTCTGCATTCTCTCCCGCGTCAAAGTAGGTGCCCCTGACGTTCCAGGAGGCGCCGATCGCGGAGGAAGCAAAGTGATTGATGATAGCGATCACGTTTTGGGTTCTCGCAAGGTGTCCTACCGTCTCGAAGAGTATGCTGACGTCAGCGGTCTCGGCGCGTGCGATGGCTGCTGCCATCTTTTCGTCGAGAAGTGAGAATGGAACGTTTTGCTCGGCGCGGACGATGACGTTGCCGATGCCTGCGGATGCAGCCATGTCTACGTATTTAAGTATCAGCTCTGCCGTGGTATTCTCGCTCTCAACGGGGAAGGGCATACGCAGAGCGGGAACGGACAGACCTCTGTTGACCAGCTTTCTCTTGGCATCGGCAGTTCTGTCGCGTCTGAGAATACTGTCGTAATGCGAGCTTCTTTCGTTTACCGCGTCGTAGATCTCGAACCCCTCAAAGCCGTATTCGTAGGCGTATCGGCAGGTATCGAGAAAGGAAGCTCTCGTTACGTTTTTGGTGGAAAAAACGACTTTCATTATATGATCACGCCTCCTCGAATACTATCTTGTTGAGCGCGTTGATGTACGCTCTTATGCTTGCCGCAATAATATCGGTCGAGGTTCCGTTGCCCGAATAGAGCTTGCCGTTAGCACGCAGTTTAACGAGCGCGGAGCCGAGCGCCTCCTTGCCCTCGGTGACCGACTGCACCTGGTAATCGTCAAGCTCGTAGTGATGTCCGATGCACTGCTCGATCGCACGGAACGCGGAATCGATAGGACCGTCGCCCGCGCTTACGCCGCAGATGCTCTCGCCGCCGGCCTTGAGCAGGATCTGCGTCATGGAGCTGGATATGTTACTGCTCGTGGTCGTGTAGCTTTCAAAGTGGTAGGTGGAGGGAGCCTGCATTGCGGAGCTTGCTATCAGCGCCTCAAATTCCTTTGCTCCGACCGCACCCTTCTTTGCGCATACCTGCGCGAGTGCCTTATATACGTTTCCGATATCCGAATCCGAAAGATCGTAGCCGAGCACGGCTGCAGCCTCCGATACCTGAGCTACGGTAGAGTCGGAATCAAGCAGGATCTTTTTCTTCTCGCTGATCTCTGCCGCGGTGGCGTCGGTATCGTGGCTGATGCTTGCCACCATGTCGTCTATGCTTGCGTGAATTGCGGTTCTGTCAAGTCCGAGCTCTGCACCTATCTGTGCACCGCACGCGCCTATGGCATCAGATAGCTCGCCCGTCATCAGAACGTCCTTGCCCGCCATAGCGCACTTGACTCCGTCTACACCTGCCGTGATCGCGGCAAACGCACACGCTACCGCCATGCTGATGCGGTCGGATACCTGCGCGTAAACGGGAACGGATACCGCTTCTTTGACCATAGCGACGGTCTTTGCGAACTGCTCGGGAGTGGATGCTCCCGCATCGTCGCATACGGTAACCGAAGAAGCGCCCTTAGCCTCCGCTTCCTTTGCAGCGGCAACGAGGAAGTCCTCGTCGGCTCTCGTAGCATCAAGCGCGGAGAATTCAACGTCGGGGCAAAGCGCCTTTGCGGCAGAAACGAGCTCTCCGATAGCCTCAAGCATCTTTGCCTGCTTTACGTGGTAGGTGTATTCCATCTGAATGGTAGAGACGGGAAGCTCCACCTGCAGGCGGGGAGCCTTTGCCTCCTTTATGCATTCCCATGCAGCTGCAACGCCGTCAGCGGTAAAGCCTACGGGAACCGCGAGAGCGGCGTTACGCACATTTTTTGCTATAGTCTTATATATGATAGAGTCCTCGCGGAGGTTTTTTATTGCGGGAAGCTCGATGCAGTCGGCACCAAGTCGGTCTGCACATGCGGCAATTGCCGATTTTTCACGGAAAAGCAGGGAGACCGCGCGGTCCTCCGAGAGCTTCTTGAGTGTAATGTCCGAAACGTTGATCTTTCTCATTTTTGTAATCTCCTTTTTGCAATTTCAGATCAGTAAACAAGTGATATCAACAAAAAAACGTTTTCATCTCTTTGTTGATGCAAAGAGACGAAAACGTAAATAACCTCGTTTCCGCGGTACCACTCTTCTTCATCCTTGACGGATGCCCTTTGGATGCTGACACACCCTGCTCTGTAACGGGAGCTCCCGTTTGCCGCTACTTGCACGCTTTCATGGCAACCGCTCAACGGTGAGTTCAGCAAAACTCTCCCTATGCCTCGCACCGACCGGCAATTCTCTGAGAGTGAAGATTTTTGCTTACTATTCCGCATCATCGCGTTTATATCGGTAATGTTACCACACAACATTCGCTTTGTCAAGTGTTTTTTTGAAAAAATATATGTGCTCCGTTCTTGCTTTTTGCTTTTGTTATGATAAAAGCCACTCCCAGAGCCCCAGCTCCGCACTGAGATAAGCGAGTGTCGGGACCTCATGGTGTTTTGCACCCAAAAACACGGTCGAGCGGACATCAGCACCTATCGCCTTGAGAGCATCGGTCATCGGCTTTGATTCCTCGGGCGGTACTGCCGTATCGAGCTCTCCGACAAGATCCCACACGGGGATGCGCGAGAGCTTGTTCAGGTTTGTCTCGTTGAGGTCTACCCAGCCGCTGAGCGGTGCTATCCTGCTGTATCTTTCGGTATGCCTGAGCGCGAGCATCCAAACACCGCCGCCTCCCAGACTGTGACCTGTAAGAGATACCTTGTCCTTTATTACGGGAAGCGTTTCTCTTGAGTGCTCTATCAGACCCTCCAGCCCCGCTGCGATCTTATACCAGCCGTCCTCAGCCTTCGGCAGCTGCGGGATCATGACGTAAGCATCGATCTCGAGCGTTCTGTCCTGCAGGAATTTCGGCAGGCTCGGTGCCAGAGTGAGTATGCCGAGATCCTCCCCTTTCTCGCCGCTTCCGTGCAGAAATACGACCATCGGCAGCTCCTCCGAAACGTAAGCGGGTGTGTATAGAAGATATCTGATGCCGTTGTACTCGTGCTCGGTCATTTTTGAGGGCTCGGTGCTGACCGTTTTTTGCGAAACAAGCTCCGATTGTACGAGCTTTGTTTTTATCTCACCTATGGAGACGGTGTATTTTTCTCCCTGTACGATGGAAGGCGCCGCTATGCTGACACATCTGACGGGAAGACGGGAACGCTCGCTTTTGACCGCTTCCGTGCCGTTTTTGTCCTTTACGCTGATAATTCCGCCCTCGGCATCGTCGGTGAGCGTGATGACAGCGGAATGCAGTGTCTGATTTGCGATAGGCGCGGCACCGTCCGACAGAAGGATCAGCTGACCTCCGGTGTGTGCGATCCTGCTGCCGGTGCTTACAACGCCGTATTCTCCGTCTGCGTTATAGGAGCTAAGAAAGTGCTCCCCGCCCTCTATACTGATATCATTTTCCGTGTTGAAAATAAAGCGTGAGCAGGCAATATCGCACCTGCCCGCGGAAAAGCTTATCTCGTCAGCGCCGATACCGCTTCCGCCCGCATCCGCAAACAGCTCTCCGCCGGTCATTTTCAGAGTGCCCGAGGCTTTTACGGCATCAGCATCGGTGTCTATTCTGAGCGTGCCGCCTCCGATAGTGACCGAGCCGCGTGCCGTCAGTGCATCCGAGGCTGAGCATACAGACAGCTCTCCGCCGAGCAGAAGGATATCACCGCCCGCTTCCATTCCGATGCCGTTCTCCGAGAGAAGCTCAAGCGATCCGTCTCCCTCCACTGTGACGGGAGCCCTCGAGTAAAGCACCGCAGCGCCGCCTCTGTTGCCGCTTCCCGATGATAATACGTTTTTTGAGCCGTCCGCGAGAATGATACCGACCGAGCCCGCCCGCTCTATTCTCAGAACGCTGCCCGTGCTCCCCGAGAGGGAAACGCCCTCGAGAGAAAGGAGGATCTGCGCGTTTGGGTGGGCTTTTATTATGATGCTTTTTTTCTCTGCATGACCGAAGATATGAAAGACCCCTGCCTCTGTTATGGAGATATCCTCTCCCTCGGGGAAACGGGTATCATCCGAGAGATCTATCGAGAATTTGTCATATGCGGCTGCGGCAGGGTCGGAATATGAGTGGAGCTCCTGCCGGTCACAGCCGCATAGTGCGCTCAGAAGGACAAGTAATGCCAGAGCCGGGATGATAAGCTTTTTCATGCTTGTGATCCTCTTTAAAGAAAAATATATCAGCGGTATTATCAGAAAACGGAAACCCACCGCCGAGTTCCCGTTTTGCCTTTATTTGCAGAATGTGTTGATGTAATTGGAGATGCAGTCCTCGATGACCTTGAGCGCTTCCTCTCTGCCTGCGACCTCATCGACCGCCGTTTCCTTGCCCTCGAGGTTCTTGTACACCTTGAAGAAGTGCCGCATCTCGTCAAAGACGTGCTTCGGGAGCTGGTCGATGCTCGTGTACATATTGTAGTTCGGATCGTTGAAGGGGATCGCGATTATCTTCTCGTCATACTTGCCGTTGTCTATCATCGAGATAACGCCGATGGGGTAAGCACGCACGAGCGACATCGGCTCGAGCCTCTCCGCACAGATGAGCAGGACGTCAAGCGGGTCGCCGTCATCACCGAAGGTGCGGGGGATAAAGCCGTAGTTTGCGGGATAGTGGGTAGAAGTATAGAGGATACGGTCGAGTATTATCAGCCCCGTCTCCTTGTCAAGCTCGTATTTCTTCTTCGAGCCCTTAGAAATTTCGATAACACATATAAAATCCTCAGGCGTTATGCGCTTGGGGGAAATGTCGTGCCAGATATTAGACATGTTTTTTACCTCCTGTCGGTCTATAGTATTATAATACTTCATTTTTATTCAAAATGCAACCCTCAAGCCCGTTTTTATATGATATGCTCAAAAAACG
>JAZMZS010000024.1:0-6536 GCA_045586105.1 Eubacteriales bacterium
CACATTCCTGGAACGTTATCGTGATGAAAAAGCACGCATAACATAAAGATGTAATTCGATAAAGGAGGAATTATCATGAATAGCACAAAGAAACTGGTTGCTCTTTTGCTTATGATCTGTATCGCGCTTCCCCTTTTTGCCGCATGTGGACCAAAAGCAGAGAACACCGAAGCAAACACAAGCGCACCCCAGGGTGAGGATACCGCTGCCGATACCACGGATATGAGCAAGGTACTCGAGGTTCCCGAGGACATCACCTTTGACGGTCATGAGTTCAAATTTTTCGTGGGAACGAACGTCACTACCTGCCCCCACATCTTTGAGGCGACTGACAATGACAATCCCGTTGACGCTGCTATTTACGAGAGAAATCTCAAGATAGAGCAGAAGTATGATATTACGATCGAGGAGAAGTATGTCCAGAAGGACAACGTATCCGGATACGGAGCGGCTTACACCGAGATATCGAAGGCTATAGAGGCAAACGATATGCTCTTTGACGCGGCGGTCGCATCTACCTATGACTGCGGAACTCTTTCCCAGAACGGTTATATCGTGGATCTTCGCGATTTCGGCTATATAGACCTTGAGAAGGCATGGTGGGATCAGGCGGCTAACAAGCAGCTTACCATCTATGACAGAACCTACTTCACCGCAGGCGATATCAGCTATATCGACGATAACTTCACTTACGCCATAACCTTCAATAAGGACGTTGCTACCAGATTCCAGCTTGAGGATATGTATGCGCTCGTAAGAGACGGCAAGTGGACGTATGACAAGCTCTATACGATGTCAAAGCAGGTATCTTCTCAGGACAATGAGACGGGTTATTCCGATGGCGACATGTATGGCTTCCTCGGTTATAACGATACCGCATGGATGTCCTTCTCCTCTATCGGAGCTAACGTTGCTTCTATTCAGAACGGCGAGCTTACTCTTACGCTCAATAACGAAAAGAACTTCAAGCTTATCACCGACTGGACTGAGTTTGGTAAGTCCGAGGCGTTTGTAAACTGGCAGATGGATGCAGCCGCAAAGGATTGGAAGAAGATCTACTCTGACGAGAAGGCGCTCTTCTTCGGCGCTACCATCGATGGAATATACAAGCTCCGTGATACCGAGGTGGACTACGGATTCCTTCCCTGGCCTAAGTTCGACGAGTCGCAGGAGGCATATCATTCGGGTATGTCGCCTAACCACATCTCGCTCTTCTGCATCCCCTACTATCCCATAGCGACCGATGAGGAGAACGAGCGCACCTCCATTCTTGTCGAGGCACTCGCACACGCCTCGGATAAGGTCATCGAGGGCTTCTATGAAAAGAACCTCCAGGGTAAGAGCATCCGTGACGAGGAGTCTTACGAAACTCTCGAGACCATCTTCGCAGATAAGGTATTCGACCAGGGCTTCTACTATAACGTAGGTAAGTACCGCGGAACTATGTCGACCAAGTTCAAGACGGGCGACACTACCTTCGCTTCCTTCTACGCTGAGCAGGAGCAGGCTGCAAAGCTCGAGCTCAAGAAGATAAACGATCTCTACAAGGGACTTCTCGACAACGAGTAATAATATAGGTTACCCCGTACCGCTCTTTTTGAGCGGTACGGGAATAATTGAGATAAGGAGATAAAACTATGAAAAAGCTTCTTTGCGTGATACTTACAGTGCTTGTGCTTCTGCCGCTGAGCGTATTTGCATCGGCTGCGGCACCCGAGGAGCCTGTCCTTGAGAACACCAATACTGTAGGCTATATCGCTCACGGTTCTACGGGCGTTGCAAAGCCCTCAAAGTCCGAGTACGACGGATTCTCGCCCGAAAAGTCCAAGCCCTCGTGGGGTATTGACTACGGCGGAATAATGGAGGTCGTCCAGATGGGCGGAACCATCGTTTCCACGGGTAAGGCGTTCGTCGGCTCCAGCTTCAGCTTTGATAATCTCGGAACGGTAGTTATGACGGGCGTAGACCCCAAAACGGGCGTTGACTACAGAGACTACAAGATCTACGCGGACGAAGCGGCAAAGACGGGCAACGGATCTCAGCGCGGCTCGTTTATCAATACCGCCGAGATCACTATCATTGGCAATCTTATATTTGATAAGATATATATCCTCACCAGACTCGATAAGCAGGGGGATTTCCACGTCGTAAACGGAGGTAAGCTCGTTTTGACCGACAGCGTGCAGTTCTTCGATATGAAGGACACCGACGGAGTCAAGGCTCCCGTGCTGAATCTCGAGAAGAACGGCGTCGCTTTCCTTCACGCAGTAGGCTTCTCGGATTATCAGGGAAGCGGAACCATCGTTCTCGATAAGAAGCTTATCGATGACGGCAAGATAACGCTTGAGGCATTTGAAAGCTTCAAGGGCAAGGTCCTCGACGAGACGGGTGCTGTGCTCTTTGACGGCAAGGCAAGCGCCGATACTGCCACCGCTCCCGATACGGGCAAGGCTCCCGAAACCACGGAGAAGTCGGAGGTAACACGTCCGATACTCACCACCAACGAAGTAAAAGGCACGCAAAAGGCTCCGGATACCGCAAAGTCCCCCGAGACTACAAACTCTCCCGAGACTACAGGCGCGAATGCAGATACCGACGAGGGCGGGATCAACCCCATCGTGTGGATCGTTGTCGGCGTTTGTGCAGCTGCGGCGATAGTAGTTGTTGCGGTCGTGGTAACAAAGAAGAAAAAAGCAAACTGATACGGCGTAATACGCGAAAAAAGGCATCTTTTGGTGCCTTTTTTATATTATGGATGAAAAAAAGCACTAAAAATGTCGATTTTGACTATTGACAAATCTTTACAATGGGAGTATCATATATATGTAGTTAGTCAAGACTAACTCGCGATGAACGGTATAGCAAGGAGTAATTATGAAAACTCTCAGAGACGTAAAGATCGGGCAGAGTGCCAAGGTCGTAAAGCTGCACGGAGAGGGAGCTCTCAGACGCAGGATCATGGATATGGGAATGACTAAGGGCGTTGTGGTCACAGTCCGCAAGGTAGCACCTCTCGGAGACCCTCTCGAGGTAACGCTCAGAGGCTACGAGCTGTCGATGCGCAAGGACGATGCCGCAATGATCGAGGTAGAGTAAGGATCTCACAAGCAGAATTTTTCATATCTTCAAGTTAGTCCAAACTAACTTGAATTAACGGAAGGTATTATCAATATGGAACTTAAGATCGCTTTAGCAGGCAATCCGAACAGCGGAAAAACGACGTTGTTTAACGCTTTGACGGGCTCCAACCAGTTCGTAGGAAACTGGCCCGGAGTAACCGTAGAGAAAAAGGAAGGAAGACTAAAAAAAGAGGAGGGCGTCATCCTGACCGACCTCCCGGGAGTGTATTCTCTCTCCCCCTACACCCTCGAGGAGGTAGTGGCGAGAAAGTATCTCGTAAACGAGCGCCCCGATGCAATACTTAACATAGTAGACGGAACTAACCTTGAGAGAAACCTCTATCTTACTACACAGCTGATCGAGCTCGGTATTCCCGTTGTAGTAGCCATCAACATGATGGACGTTGTTGAGAAAAAGGGAGACAAGATAGACATTGACAAGCTCTCCGAATTCTTCGGTTGCAAGTTCGTCAGGATATCCGCACTCAAGGGAACGGGTATCGATGAGGCGGCGGAGCTTGCAATTGAAGCGGCAAAGAGCGGCAAGACCACCCCCGCTCATGTATTCTCGGGTACCGTGGAGCACGCGCTTGCCCATATAGAAGAGGCGGCAGTACACGGAATGCCGAAGGAACAGCAGCGCTGGTACGCCATCAAGATATTCGAGAGAGACGAAAGAGTGCTTGATGCGCTTTCTCTCGGAGGCGAAACGCTCGCACATATAGAGGAAGATATTGCGACGGTAGAACGTCTTTTTGATGATGATGCAGAGAGCATAATCACAAACGAGCGTTATGTATATATCACCTCGCTTGTCGAAAAGGCGTTCAAGAGAAAGGACGAGGGCAAGCTTACCGTATCCGACAGGATCGACAACGTGCTGACTAACAGATTTGCGGCACTGCCGATATTTGCAGTCATAATGTTCCTCGTTTATTACATATCCGTTTCTACCGTCGGTACTATATTTACCGACTGGGCAAACGACGGAGTATTCGGAGACGCGGGTTGGCATTTGCTCGGTATCGGGGCAGCCGATTACGAGAGCGCTGTGGATGAATATGCATCCGACGTTTTGTTTACCGACTCGCTCAAGAGCACCGTGAATTCCGCTGTATCCGCAGGCGTTACGGGTGCTGATGAGCTTCACGATGCTATAGTTGACGGAAGCTTCGCGGCGTTCGACGAGGCGTACGGTGCGTACGCGGATTCGCTTGCAGACAAGGGATACGATATAAGCACGTATTATGAGAATGCCTTTGGCGAAGAGGCAGAGGGCGTTCCTGCTCCCGAGAGCTTCGGCATATGGGTGCCGAGTATTCCTTCACTTCTCGAAGGCCCCCTCTCAAGCACCCCCGACTGGCTGCACGGCCTCGTTCTTGACGGTATCGTGGGCGGCGTCGGTGCCGTGCTCGGCTTCGTTCCCCAGATGCTCGTGCTCTTCCTGTTACTTGCATTTCTCGAGGCGTGCGGTTATATGGCGAGAATAGCGTTCGTTATGGACAAGATATTCCGCAAGTTCGGTCTGTCGGGTAAATCCTTTATCCCGATACTGATCGGCACGGGATGCGGAGTTCCGGGTATCATGGCTTCGAGAACGATCGAGAACGAGCGTGACCGAAGAATGACCATTATCACGACCACCTTCATTCCCTGCGGCGCAAAGCTTCCCGTTATCGCCATGATAGCGGCGGCGCTGTTCGACCGTGCGTGGTGGGTAGCCCCCTCTGCGTATTTTATCGGTATATTCGCTATCATAGTGTCGGGTATAATGCTCAAGAAGACCAAGCTCTTTGCCGGAGATCCCGCTCCCTTCGTAATGGAGCTGCCTCCGTATCATATGCCCACATTTATAAATCTGCTCCGCTCTATGTGGGAGCGCGGCTGGTCCTTCATCAAAAAGGCGGGAACCGTTATCCTTCTTGCTTCGATCATAATCTGGGCAGGATCGGTGTTCGGCGTCGTTGACGGTGCCTTCGTCTTTGATCCCGAGCTTGAGCTTGAATCGAGCATCCTCGGTATCCTCGGAGGGGCGCTCGCATGGCTCTTTGCTCCTCTCGGCTTTGGCAACATCAGAGCAACTATCGCTACGATCATGGGACTTATTGCCAAGGAAGAGATCGTTGGTGTGTTCGGTGTGCTCGATTTCGAGGGAATGACGCAGCTCTCCGCTTATTCCTTCCTCGTGTTCAATCTGCTTTGCGCACCTTGCTTTGCGGCTATGGGAGCGATCCGAAGAGAAATGAACTCGGCGAAGTGGACCGCTTTTGCAATAGGCTATCAGTGCTTCTTTGCTTACGCTGTATCTCTTGTAATATATCAGTTCGGTCTTCTTTTCGGCGGAAGCATGAATATCATAGGTCTGATATTTGCTATAGCGGTCGTGATCACAATGATATATATGCTTGCAAAGCCTTATAAGGAAGCGACTAAATTCACTAAATCGGTTAAACTCAAATGATCTTTATTACCTTCACGAAAGGGGGACTTATGAATGCTTGAATGGTTGAGCGCGAACGCAGTGACAATAGCTGCCTGTGCGGTAATTGCTTTGTCGGTAATACTTGCCGTCATCAGTATCATCAGAGATAAAAGGGCAGGGAAGTCCTCGTGCGGAGGCTCCTGTGCCGGATGTCCGATGAGCGGACGGTGCCACTCTAAAGAGTAAATATTAAAAATATCGTCTGCCCTCTCCAAGATCTGAGAGGACAGACGATATTTGCGTTATATAGGTATTACGGATATTATGAGACGGCGGGAGTAACTACGATCTCTGCGGCAGAGATATCCATCGATGAGTCCTGAGCTTTTGTCAGCGCTCCCTTGACCTGCCCGCCGCTTACGGTAAGCGTGACCTTACCCGTTATCTGCGCTTTCGTTGAAGTACTGTTGGTACCCATACGGCATACCGCGTGAAGATTTCCGTGGAAGATTCCGCCGTTGACGTTAAAGCTAACCTCTCCCGATACGTTGTTCATTCCCGTGGCTGAGTTGATGTTCTGAGTTCCCGTTGACATGAACTCACCGCCCCCGATCACGATATCAAGCTTTGCACCCTTTAGAATATCGCCGATGACTGCGGTTCCGACGGCACGCCTGTTACCGCCCCTGATATAGCCCCATTTACCGCTGCTTACGGTAACGGTGCAATTTCTGTTCAGCGTCACGGCATCCTCGCGTATTGCTCCGTGTGATACGTTTTCTCCCGCAAGTATGATCGGGAAGTCGGCATCAGCGGTGCTCGTGATACCCTCGCCGAAGGTAACGTCGTTGTATCTGCATACGATGATGGTAGCGGCAGTTGCGTGAACGTTCAGGTCTTCAAAGACCGTATCAGAGCCGAGATAAAGATACTTTGCCGTGAGGTTGAGCTTGGCCCCCTTTGTTCTGTAATCTAAAGTCGGAGGCCAAGCGGTC
>JAZMZS010000025.1:0-14611 GCA_045586105.1 Eubacteriales bacterium
GTTTCATTCAAAGTCACAGCCCCGCTGTCATTACGACTCGCGCTTTGCGCTCCCATGCATAAGTTCCACCAGCCAAATCAAAGATTTGGGGTGTCACTTATCTTGAACGAAACGAAGTGTAGTGAAGAATCTAAGCGGGAAGATACAGTAACGTTTCTTTGATCTCCGACTCAGATCCTTCGGTCGCTTCGCTCCCTCGCGAAGCAGATTTTTCGTCAGACGAAGAATGGAGCGGCGAAGACAAGGGCGCGTATTTACATACGTAACCGAGTCAGCGCCGCGAACATTCTGACGTAAGCGCCCGAGGTTCTGCGCGACCGCGAAGAGGGCTTGCAGGTTCTCGGCTGACTATTTCTCAGCGAGCGGGCTCGCGGAGGAATAGTCGAGCGGTGACGGAAAATATGCAAGCGAGGCTCGAGGATGACAGAGCGGAGGGACATTCTGCGCATACATAATTTACGCAATTTCCTATACGACAAAAAAGGATACTGCCAAGAAAACGAACCGATTCGTTAAAAACGGCGCAGTATCCTTTTCTTTTTTTCGTATATTTTTCAATTCAAGGCACATACTACAAATGCGGAAACGCAATAAATAAACGAGGGTATCATGATGCAGAACAACAACCAGAACAAGAACCAGAACCAGCAGAACAATCAGCAGAATCAGCAAAACCAGCAGAATCAGCAAAACCAGAATCAGCAGAACCAGCAGAACAACAACCAGAGATAACTCTGCCCCGCATTAGCGGGGGCTACATAAAACGCATATTGCTTCGAGCGCACCGCGCGAGCTTATGGCAAAGAAAAAAGCACCCCGCTTAATTACGGCATGCATAAAGGTTTTTGAGAGGGGATCGGGGGAGGACTTTTTGCAAAAGTCCTCCCCCGGCTATACCTATTCATTCTACTTATCAAACAGTAAACATCAGCTCGCCGTAGGTGGGCACGGGCCAATACTCGGCAGAGGTAAGCTTTTCCATTCCATCGACGTAGGCGCGGAGCTTTTCCATGATGGGGATGATAGTGCGGTTATATTCCATAGCCATCTCCTCGCCCTCGTGCTTGAGAGTAGCTACGCAGACCGCCTTTTCAAGCTCGCCCACCGTCTTGTAGGCGTTGTCGTTGAGGGCGGAGAGCTTGGTCACTATATCAAGCTCGGTATCGCAGCAAGCCGTCGGAAACGCCGCACGTCTGCTGACGACGCTCTCGGAGAGAACGCCGATATATTTGCTCACGGCGGGAACGATATCGCGGCGAACCATCTCTACCATGGTAAGCGCCTCGATGTTGATCGTCTTCGAGTAATTCTCGAACATGATCTCCTCGCGCGAGCGGAGCTCGGTCTCGTTCATGACCGAGTGCATTCTGAAAAGCTCGATATTCTTCTTGAGAGTGAGGGTGCCGAACGCATCGACGCAGCTCTTCATATTAAGAAGCCCGCGCTCTGCCGCCTCCCTCTCCCATTCCTCGGAATAGCCGTTTCCGTCGAAGATGATACGCTTGTGCGCGGCAAAGGTCTCCTTGATAAGAGATGCCACCGCGTTATTGAACACCTCACCCGTCGTTCCCTCGAGGCGGTTTGCAAACTGTCTGAAGGACTCGGCGACAGCGGTATTGAGTACGACATTGGGAAGAGCGATATTCTGTGACGAGCCGACCATACGGAACTCAAACTTGTTACCCGTAAAGGCAAAGGGGCTCGTTCTGTTTCTGTCGGTCGCATCCTTGCGAAGATTCGGCACGGAGGGAATTCCGAGGTCCATCGTCGCGCGGTCGTGCTCCTTGTAGGTGGTTCCGTCGATTATAGACTGAATAAGCTCCTCGAGGTCTTCTCCAACAAACATCGATACTATCGCGGGAGGTGCCTCGTGTGCTCCGAGACGGTGGTCATTTCCCGCATAAGCGACCGACATGCGCAAAAGATCCTGATAATCGTCCACCGCCTTTACAACGGCGGCGAGAAGAAGCAGGAATTTCGCATTCTCGTGCGGGGTCTTGCCGGGATCGAGAAGGTTCTTTCCCTCGTCGGTGGAAAGCGACCAGTTGTTGTGCTTACCGCTTCCGTTTACTCCGTCGAAGGGCTTTTCGTGAAGAAGGCATATCAGCCCGTGGCGCTCCGCGACCTTCTTCGCATATTCCATGATAAGCAGATTCTGGTCTACCGCCATATTGGTAGTTCCGAAGATAGGTGCAAGCTCGTGCTGAGCAGGAGCCGCCTCGTTGTGCTTTGTCTTTGAATTTATACCGAGCTTCCACAGCTCCTCGTCAAGCTCAGACATAAACTCCGCTATCCTCGGGCGCAGAGGACCGAAATAGTGATCCTCCAGCTCCTGCCCTTTAGGCGCGGGAGAGCCGAAAAGCGTTCTGCCTGCGTACTTGAGGTCCTTACGCCTCTCGTACATTTCCTTATCTATTATGAAATACTCCTGCTCCGCTCCGACGGTGGGGTGGACCCTTGTCGTATCTGTATCCCCGAACAGACGGAGAATGCGCAGAGCCTGTGTGTTTATAGCCTCCATAGAACGGAGAAGCGGGGTCTTCGTGTCAAGCGCCTCGCCCGTATAAGAGCAGAACGCCGTAGGTATGTAGAGGGAGCCGTCCTTTACAAAAGCATAGGACGCAGGATGCCACGCGGTATATCCGCGCGCCTCGAAGGTAGCGCGAAGTCCGCCCGACGGGAAGGAGGAAGCGTCCGATTCGCCCTTGATCAGCTCCTTGCCCGAGAACTCCATGATAACTCTGCAATTTCCTACAGGGGAGATGAAGGAATCGTGCTTTTCCGCAGTTACTCCCGTGAGAGGCTGAAACCAGTGCGTGTAGTGCGTCGCGCCCTTCTCTATCGCCCACTCCTTCATTGCGGTAGCAACGTAGCCCGCGATAGAGGGGTCGATCGGTCTGCCGACCGCTATCGTTTTTGTCAGTGACTTATATACATCCTTTGGCAGTCTGTCTCTCATTACGTCATCGTTGAAGACGGCACTGCCGAAAAATTCGGGGATCTTAGCCATAATTCAGTTTCCTTTACAGAAGAGGCGGGTATACGCTCCGCCTTTTTTACGTTCTTATTTTACTATCGAACGGATGCTTTGTCAATCTTTTTTTGCGGCAAGCGGCGCTCTTTGTAATATATAATAAAATCATAAAAATATTTTAATTATGTTTGTAACCTTTTCGCAGTTTGCGGTATTAACAGGGTGTTATGAAAATAATTGTTCATGCATTTCGGGCGGATGGCATCTGATCTCTGCAGCCATACCGCTATCACGTATAATGATTTCGGAGGCAACAATGTCAAACTACGTTATAATCACAGATTCATCCTGCGATTTCACTCCCGAGCTCGTAAACGAGACGGGTGTCAAGGTGCTCCCCCTTTCCTTTCTTCTTGACGGACATTCGTACAAAAACGATCCCGAAGGGTCTGATATTCCCTTTGACGTTTTCTACGATCAGCTCAGGGCAAAAAAGGTCGTACAGACCTCTGCCGTAAATCAGGAGACCTTCCGCGTTTTCATGAAGACCGAGCTCGATGCGGGACAGGATCTCATATACATCGGCTTTTCCTCGGGACTCAGCGCTACCTGCAGTGCAGGCTCTATCGTCGCGCGCGAGCTTTCGGAGGAGTATCCCGACAGAAAGGTATATGCAGTCGATTCTCTGTGCGCTTCTCTCGGTCAGGGACTGCTCGTATACCTCGCCGCAATGAAAAAGCAGGAGGGAGCTTCCATCGAGGAGGTGCGTGACTTCTGCGAGCAGATCAGACTGAACGTCTGCCATCAGTTCACGGTCGACGATCTGATGTTCCTCAAGAGAGGCGGACGTGTAAGTGCGGTTACTGCAGTCGCGGGAACGATGCTCAGCATCAAGCCCGTGCTCCACGTTGACAACGACGGACACCTCATCAATATCGGCAAGGCGCGCGGAAGGCGTTCTTCCATAAACGCACTCTTCGACAAGATGAAGGCTACCTACACGGGTGAATTCAAGACCGTATTCATCTCCCACGGCGACTGCATCGAGGATGCACAGTATCTCGCTTCTCTTGTCAAAAACGAATACGGCATAGATGCAGTGATCGGCTACGTCGGACCTGTTATCGGTGCTCACTCGGGTCCCGGCACTCTCGCGCTGTTCTACATAGGCAGCGAAAGATAACTTTGAAAGGCAGAATATCATAATGATAAACACGATAGACGGAAAGCTTTATACCTCGATGGTAGTATCGGGCGCAAATCAGCTCGAGTCTGAAAAGGAAAAGATAAACGCACTCAACGTCTTCCCCGTTCCCGACGGAGACACGGGCTCGAATATGTCGATGACCATAGGAGCGGTAAGAGACAGCGCAAAGAAGACCCCGTCAGCCATAGGCGAGGCGGCAGGCGCGATCGCCAAGACCATGCTCATGGCGGCAAGAGGCAACTCGGGCGTTATTCTCTCGCTGTTCTTCAAGGGACTTGCGCGCGGCTTTGAGGGAGTGGAGACGGCTGACTCTCACGCCGTGGCAGAGGCATTCTCCAAGGGTGTCGAAGCGGCGTACGGTGCCGTTATGAATCCCACCGAGGGTACGATACTTACGGTAATGCGCGTATGCGCCGAGGAGGGTGCAAAGAAGGCTGAGGACGAATACAAGGACGATCCGCTCGGGCTTCTCGTTTATATGCTCGGCGTTGCCTCCGACACGCTCAAAAAGACAAGAGAAATGCTTCCTCAGCTCAAGAGTGCAGGCGTCGTTGACGCAGGCGGTGCGGGATTCGTATGTATTCTCGACGGAATGAAGGAGGCACTTGACGGACACGAGGTCGAATACGACGGAACGGCAAGCGAGGGCTACGGCTCGGCTTCGTTCGAGGATATCGACACCGAATCCATTAAGTTTGCTTACTGCACCGAGTTCATAGTAGAAAAGAACGAAGCGTGTGACGAGGCACTCGTTGCTTCACTCAAGGCATACCTGCCCGAGATCGGTGATTCGATAGTATTTGCAGAGGACGAGACTATAATCAAGGTACACGTCCACACAAACACCCCCGGTGACGTGCTAACGCACGCGCTTGAGTGCGGTGCTCTTATTACCACCAAGATAGAAAACATGAAAAAGCAGCACACTGCCCTCGTCTCTCACGCCGAGGAGGAAAAGGAGCCCCCGGCAAGATACGGCTTCCTTGCGGTTGCAAACGGCTCGGGTATCTGTGATACCTTCCGCAATCTCGGCGTAAACGAGATCGTTTCGGGCGGTCAGACGATGAACCCTTCTATCGAGAGCATATATACCTCTATCAAGAAAATAAACGCAGAAACGGTCTACGTTTTCCCGAACAACTCTAACGTCAAGCTTGCGGCTCAGCAGGCGGCAAAGAATATCGAAGACAAGAACGTTATAGTCATTCCCACCCGCTCCTTCCCTCAGGGAGTTACGTGCCTTCTCAACTTCTCGGAGGACGCCGATGCCGAGGAGAACACAAAGGCAATGACCGAGGCTATCGATACCGTAACTACCGTTTCCATCACCTATGCGGTGCACGATTCCGACATCAACGGTCTCGGAATCAAAAAGGGACAGATGCTCGGACTTCTTAACGGAGAGGTAGTGGTAGCCAAGGACACGAGCGTTTCGCTCATCGACCATTTTGCTCCGCAGATAGAGAACGCTTCCTACATCACTCTCTACACGGGCAAGGACTCAGACTCAAAGAGCGCGGCGGCTATCCTTTCCAAGATCAAGAACTACGCCCCCGACGCCGAGGTGGTCGAGATCGACGGAGACCAGGACGTATACAGCTACATTATTTCTCTTGAATAAGCATAAAACATCATAACAAAAGAAGCAGAACGTGCGTTCTGCTTCTTTTGTTATATAACGCTATTTCAAGCCATCGAAAGCCATATTGTCAAAAAACATCTTCGTAAATATGTCGTTCGCGCCAAGGTCGATATATTCCGCACGCCGCACGATATCCGCAAGATCGTTTTTTTCGCAGGCGTATTTCACACATCCGAGCAGGCTCGAGTTATTGAGCGGAACGAACGCATCCGAAAGCTCGCTCGGCACGAGTCCGAGAAATGCGGCGTTCTCGACGTTCAGCCCTGCGCTGAAGCCTCCCGAAACGTACATTTTTTCGACGTCTCCGTATTCGATTTCCGCCATCCTCAAGAGGCAATCCACGGCAGATCTTACCGCAGATTTGGCAAGCTGAAATTCTCTGACGTCATCCGCCGTCACCTCGACCTTGTCGGACAGGCAAAAATCCTCTTCCATATATCCGCTCTCGTCGATATCGCCGCGTCTTACAAGCTCCGCGATCACGTCAACGAGACCCGTCGCACATATCCCCTCGGGCAGACCGTTTCCGATGACCGAGTAGCTGCCGTCAGCAAAATAACGGCTGACCGCTCCGTTGGACGCGCTCATTCCCGACGAGATATTCGCCCCTTCAAAGCAAGGGCCTGCCGCCGCAGCCGTACATAAGTACCTATCCCCGTCAAAGAGCGCTATCTCCGCGTTCGTACCGAGATCTATAAAAAGAGCGCGTCTGCCGCTTGTCGGCTTATCAATATAACCAAGTCCCGACACGATATCAGCACCGACGAAGGCCGCTATACCGGGCAGCGAGATCACCTCTCCTATATTCTCAAGACCCATCTCCGCTCCCTCGGCTCTTTTTTCGTCAAGAAACGCGGGCGTGTACGGGCTTACACCGAGAGAGGAGCAGTCCACACCGAAGAAAAGATGCAGCATCGTCGTATTCCCCGCCACGTACATCCTCGTGACCGAGCTTACTCCGCATTCCTCCAAAAGCTCTGCGGTCATTTGCTTCAGCTTGTCAAGAAGCACCCTCTGCAGCTCCGCCGTACCGCGCTTCGTGCAATGCTCGATCCTTGATATCACGTCCGCACCGAAGCGCCTCTGTGGGTTAGGTGCGGTCTTTTGCTTTATTACCTTTTTTTCATCCGTTGAAACGAGCGCGAGCGCGAGCGTGGTCGTGCCTATATCAAGGCAGAGGCATACGTTATCGGTGACCCTGCCGCTCTCCCCGGCGCCCGTGAGGGATGCTATGTACTTCTCCTCGGGAATTATCACCTCTGCATCGTCCTTGACGGTGCATCTGCAGGCAAGAACTTCCCTGCCGTCCAATACCACCGTGCATTTCTTGCATATTCCGTGTCCGCCGCACGGCATATCCGGATACACCGACGCATTTTCGATCAACTCAGAGAGCTTGAACTCACCTTCAAATACTATCTCTTTAATAATTCCGCTTTGTATTACTCTTAATACAGGCATATAATGCTCCTTGATCCTTCTGCTCATTTCACGATCCGGTTTTACTGCCGCTTGCACGATCAGTATATCATACACGAAAAAATGACTAATTACAGATACCTGTCATTTTTCATCTTGCGCACAAGTCACCTCGATCGTCTCTTATCAATACTATTGTATCACATAAGATAGAAAATAAAAAGATGGTTTTCTCCCTTTTTGACATCAAATCGGAAGAAAACCGCATCTTTTATTCGATCATGCCGCCATCAGTCAATTCTTCGGCTTTGATCTGAAAAGCACGGAGGCAAGCAGGGCGAACACCACGCTCGCCGTGATACCGCCCGCACTTGAGGTAAGTGCGCCCGTAAATATACCTATAGCACCGTGAGCATCCACGGCTTTTTTCACTCCATCGCTCAAAAGATACCCGAAGCCGCACAAGGGAACCGTCGCCCCCCTGCCCGCAAATTCAACAAGAGGCCTATAAACCCCTGCCGCTCCCATCACCACACCCGAGACAACGTAGATAACGAGTATTCTTGCGGGTGTAAGCGAGGTCTTGTCTATCAGTATTTGTGCAATAACGCAAAAAAGCCCGCCTACGGCAAACGCTTTTATATAATCGAACAACGCGTCCATTCTCGTCAACTCCTCCCGTTCTCAATGCGCAAAAGATGCGATATCCCGAGTATCGACTTTCCCTGTTGGATGCTCGCGGGATTCATCAGCGCCCCCGTCGGCAAAAGCAATATCCGACCGTACTCTCCCGAAGCGAGCTTTGGCAGGATGTGCGCGCCGAATACTATTCCCGAGCATCCGCACCCCGAGCCTCCCGAATGAACGTCCTGGCGCTCTCGGTCGTATATCATCATTCCGCAATCGTTGTGCCTTTTAGATATATCAAGCCCTCTGTTTTTTAGAAGCGTACACAAGATATCACTTCCCTCGCAACCGAGATCTCCCGTCAGTATGAGATCGTAATCCTCGGGTGATTCCTTGCTTTGTGAAAAATACCTGAGCAGGGTATCAGCAGCGGCAGGAGCCATCGCCGCCCCCATATTGTTGGCATCCGAGATCCCTCCGTCGACTGCAATTCCGACAAGCGCCCGAGTGATGCGCGCCGCACCTTCTCTTTTCGTTGACAGAACGTGCGCCGCCGCGCCCGTGACCGTCCATTGAGCCGTCGGCGGACGCTGCCCTCCGTATTCGAGAGGAAGGCGGAACTGTCGCTCCGCCGTGCAGTTATGCGACGAGCAGGTGCACGCACACGCCCGTGCGCATCCGCTCTCGAGCATTACGGACGCCAAAAGCATCCCTTCGCCGAGCGTCGAGCACGCTCCGTAGATCCCCAAAAACGGGATATCGTAATCTACGAGTCCAAAGCAGGAGCCTACGCATTGATTAAGAAGATCTCCCGCGTATACCGCGTCTATATCCGCCGAGGTATATCCCGCTTTTTTCAGAGCCGTGCCAAGCGCACGCCTCTGCATCTCACTCTCGGACTTTTCCCACGTATCGGCACCGAATCGGTCGCTCTCGTCTATAACGTCAAATATCTCACCGAGGGGGCCTCTCGCTTCAAGCTTGCCCGCGACCGTACCCGATGCAATTATGCTTATCTCGTTTTTAAAATATAAAATACCCATCCTTCACCCGTCCTTCACCCGTCCTTTGAAGTTAGTTTTCTCAAGTGTAAATTTATTATGCATAACGTTCCCCTTTTCTTGACAGTAAATCTGCAAGATGGTATACTTATATTGAGAAAGCACCGTCACAAAAGGTAAGCCCTAAAAGGAGCGATCAATATGAGAAAAAAGCTTTTTTGTGAAATATCCCCTGCCGCGTACGCAATATCGGTATTCAAATGCAGGACTGAGCGACGCATCCGAAATATCTTCTCCCGCACTCGCTTTGCCAAGAGCCGTTCTGCCGAGGTGCTTCCCGTCTCGGTCTATCAAAACAGATCTCTGATACGCAGAAGGCTCGGAGAGGTCGATCCCGTGCTTCAGGATAACAAGGCGGTCAACCTCTCGATCTCGGCACCAAGGGTAAGCGGAGTACTTATACGCCCGGGCGAGACCTTTTCGTTTTGGAAGCTCGTCGGCTCCGTAACGAAGAAAAAGGGATACAAAACGGGACTGATCCTCAAAAAAGGAAAATCCTCAAGCGGTATCGGCGGAGGGCTGTGTCAGTTTACCAATCTCATACACTGGCTCGTGCTTCACTCTCCGCTTGAGATAGTGGAGCACCACCATCACGACGGATACGATCTTTTCCCCGACTTCGGAAGACAGATCCCGTTCGGTACCGGCACCTCTATATTCTATAACTACCTTGACTACAGATTCAAAAACAATACAAAGCATACCTTTCAGCTCATAGTCTACGTTACCGACACGCATTTGTGCGGTGAGCTCAGATGCGATTCTTCTCTTGATATCTCTTATCACGTCAAGTGCGAGGACGAGCGCTTTATCGAGCGCGAGGACGGTATTTACCGAACGGGTAAGGTTTGGCGCGAATGCATAGACAAAGCAACGGGAAAATGCATCGAGCGCAAGCTGATAAAGGAAAACAACGCAAAGGTCATGTACGATATTCAAATACCCCAAAACACTTTGTAAGGTCGTGAAAGAATGACAAAAAACTACAATTTCATATATCTCGCGTACACCGCTCTGTTTGCGTTTGCCGCCAACTGCGCACTTCTCTGCGAAACGTCGCTGTGGTGGCTGATTCCCGCCATAGTCGGGTTTCTTGCCGTAAACGGACTTGCGGGCTTCTTCTCGCCAAAAACAAAAAAGCTCCGTCTGCGTGTGTGCAGCCACGGAGCGGCTCTGCTGTATGTTTTCATGCGGTCACTCGTAATAAGCATCGTTATACATATAATTCTCGCATTTGTTCTGCTTCCCTACGAGAGCGATAGCTTTCTGTTGAGCGCCCTCGTGTGTGCGGGTACGCATTTTCTTCTGTTCTGGAACGGAATAATATGCATCTATACCTGCTCGCTTCAGCTCGGAGTAAAGCACCGCCTGATAGGAGCAATATGCGGTATGATACCCGTGGTAAACCTGATAGTTCTCACTAAGCTTATAGAGATCACCTCGATCGAGGTGGCATGCGAATGCGAGCGTGAAAGGCTGAACGCAGAAAGAGCCGAGCGTGAGCTTTGCAAGACGAAATATCCGATCCTGCTCGTTCACGGAGTATTCTTCCGTGACAACAAGCACTTCAACTATTGGGGAAGGATCCCCGAGGATCTGCAGGAAAACGGCGCCTCGGTCTTTTACGGTAACCACGGCTCTGCCGCACGCGTTGCAGACTCGGCAAGAGAGCTGACCGAAAGAATAAAGGAGATAGTACGCGAAAGCGGCTGCGGCAAGGTGAATATAATAGCTCACTCAAAGGGCGGTCTTGACTGCCGATATGCGATCGCATATCTCGGAGCGGGAGATCTCATTGCTTCTCTTACCACGATAAACACCCCGCACAGAGGATGTGTTTTCGCTGATTTTCTGCTCGACAGGATCCCCGAGGATTTCAAAGCACGGGTAGCGAATACCTACAACGCCGCACTGAAAAAGCTCGGAGACAAGGATCCCGACTTCATGGCGGCAGTATCCGATCTTACCGCCTCCGCCTGCATACAGCGCGATCTCGACATGACACTTCCCGAGGGAATATACGCGCAAAGCTACGGCTCGGTCATGCCGAAGGCAAGCGGAGGAGCATTCCCTCTCAGCCTCTCGTACCATCTCGTCAGATTCTTCGACGGTCCGAACGATGGGCTGGTCGGAGCGGAATCCTTCTCATGGAGCAGTAAATACGTTCTGCTCACCCCTAAGGGAAGCGAAGGCATCTCGCACGCCGACATAATCGACCTCGGCAGACGTGACGTTGACGGCTTTGACGTACGCGAGTTTTACGTTGAGCTTGTAAACGATCTTAAAAACAGAGGACTGTAACTATATGAAATACGCCGTATACGCAGCGCTTACATTCGCCGCTTTTATGTTGTTCGTCCCGCTGACGGGAACCACAAAAATACGAAATCTCCCGTTGCTTATCGCTATATTGACCTGTATCGGAATATACCTGATAGTTCGCGCCGCAAAGCGCATCTCGGGCATCTCAAAGATCAAGCGGTATCTTTGCGGTCATGGATACAACGTAACGCATAGCACCGTTATTCATGACTTCTTTGCGATCAAGGGAAAATACGACATAGTAGCAACGCGCGCAAAAAACGTATACAATATCACTTTTCTCAAAGTCAAAAAAGCCTCGTGGCATGCTCATTTTGAAAACGTAAACAAGCTTGAATACTATATAACCTCCCACGTCGTAGTTGACGGAGGCAAGACCCACGCATCGCGCGTATCAAAAGCAACAAGCACCCGTTGCGTAGCACGCAAACGCCTTCCGTTTGATATAAAGGAAGGCGAAAAACACGTTCTCGTTCTCGATAAGACGCCGTCGCTCATATCGGACAGCAAATGCGGGCATTTATTCCCGGGAAGCATGATCGAATCGAAGGTGCTTCTGACGACAGTTGAGCGCCTTGACGAGATATCAAAGCTTTAAAAGGTAATTATGATTATGCAAACGAAACTCAAAACCGCCGTATCATATCTTTCCGTAACAGCAGTAGCGGTGCTGCTTGCATTCAACTATCATCTGTTCATCGTGGAAAACCACTTTGCGCCCGCGGGGCTCAACGGCATAGCGACCATGATACAGTACAAGACGGGCTTCAGCATCAGCTATATGTCGCTGCTGATCAACGTACCTCTGTGTATACTCGCATATTTTCTCGTAGACAGAAGCTTTGCAAAAAAGACGCTCGTTTTTTCGCTCGTCTACTCGGCGTCCTACCTTCTTTTGCAAAACAGCGATACTGCTTTTATGCAGTATAACGCGGAAGGGCACGATACTATCTTTCCCGTTATCATAAGCGGCGTTATCTCGGGATTTGTGTACGGAATCTGTCTCAAGCATAACTCCTCGACGGGAGGAACGGATATCCTCTCGCGCTATATAAACAAGGTCAAGCCCGAAACGAATTTCTTTCTCGTAACCTTCGCACTCAACGCCTGCGTTGCGGCAGTCAGCCTTTTCGTTTATTCGGAAGGAGGCACGGCTCAGTATAAGCCCGTGGCGCTCTGTATCACCTATTGCTTTATATCGAACTTTGTCGGTAACTATATAATCAAGGGTACGAAGACCGCCTACAAATTCACGATCATAACCACGCACCCCGACGAGATATCGGCAGAGATCTCTGCAAAGCTCCGTCACAGTGCAACGAAGCTCGACGCCGTCGGCACCTACACGGGAAGCGACCGAAGCGTGCTTATATGCGTCGTAAACAAGCATCAACTCGTCGACTTCAAGAACATCATTGCAGGATACGACGGCACGTTTGCATTCTACGAGCTGGTAGGCGAGACCTACGGCAACTTCAAGCACATAAAATAGAATATACATAAAAAGGACTTCATCATGACATGTAAAAACTGCCGCTCAGCAATTACCGACAGCAATCTGAGCTTCTGCTCAAATTGCGGTGCTCCCCTTGTTCCGTTCAACATAACTCTGCCAAAGCATCTGAGACTCATTATTTTCGTACTTATGTTCGTTTGGTCTTTCCTGTTTGCAGTCTTCAACAAGCCTGAATTTATAAGACGTATCCAAGGAGAAGACTTCATTGGCATCTGGATACTGTACGCTATCATTATTGCCGTATTTACAATCGTTGCAACTGCGATCGCGGTCAATCTTCTGACCAAAAAGCTCGAACAAAAGGCAAGGGTGATGCAATACTCGGACAGCGATCTTCTGCTCTTGCAAAATGCCAACCGTTACCGTCTGACAGGCTATTTCCTGCTCAAGGCAAAGGCACACAACATTCTCATTTTCAACGAAATACCCCAGACCGAGCAATCCGCGCCCTCGATAACCGTAAGGCTCAACGAAAGCATTCCCCCGCAGTACCTCGAAGCATACTGCAATGCAAACCCGCAGGTCGGCAGAATTGTGGCATATCTGAATTCAAAAACGGAAAACGGAGATCAACTCCCTGTTGCAGACAACGCCGCGAATATCCCTGCCGATGTAAACGTCTATGATATAATACGCCATGTTGCCGTAAACCCGAATTATCACAGTCCCGGAGGACGGTTCATCGAGGAATGCAAGAACTCCGCCTCCGGCCTGTGCAAGCTGATCCGATGCGCAGGGTTCTTTCTTGCATTTTTCCCTGCACTGACAAAGTTCAATCTTGGCTTGATGAACGATAAGCCTGTATCGGATCTTATAATAATGCTCGTCTTCGTCAACCTGGTGGCAATGTTCATAGGTATGCTCTGCGGATCTGTCTCGGATAAAATCGTCAAGCAAAACATGATCGATGCCATAATTGCTTATAAGGGATCGCACATCGGCAGCCTGTCTCACATGCACTGCGATAATTCCACGAGATATGCCACAATGGACAAGGGCCGTATTCTTGTTCTGCTCAGGCTGTATGCACTCAATATTACGGATCCTTATAATTATAATGATTTTTATTTTGCAACCTACGTTTTTGACATTTGCACAAAAAGCATATTGTCCGCAGCCGCTAAATCATCGAGCGACAGCGGGTGCGGAGGCTGCAGCGGGTGCAGCGGATGCGGAGGCTGTGGCGGCTGCGGCGGATGCGGAGGCTGCGGAGATTGATGGCAACCGACGCTCATCCTGCCAATATCTCATTCAATATGATCTCATACCATATAAAGGATTATTATCATCATGAAATGTAAGAATTGCAATAGACCCTTCGAGGATACTAACGAAAAATACTGCAGATACTGCGGATACCCTGCCCCGCCACCAAAGAATCCTTTGCCTCTGCTTATCCGGTTCGTTCTGGGGCTGCCTCTGCTGCTTTTGGCAATGGTAAATCTGATATTTACGGTATATTACCTTACTGAAACTACCCTCTCGGCGCACTTTCTCGGCGCTATGATCTTTGCATTTGCAGCTATAATCACAGGCTATCTTGGCAGCAAGGTCTTCGACTCGATGGTTTTGGCGCCCTCGCTCACCTTGGCGGTATCCTTTTTTCTTGCTGTTGTATTAAGCACCAAATTCAGCAACATCGGTCCGGCGATCGTCGCATCGACAGTACTCACGATCATACCCTTGTCAACAATTCTTGCTGTAAAGCTCAAAAAGCGCATCATAATTGCCTACAGTTATCCCGTGGTCGGCATAGTCAGCCTGATGATATGGGGCGCATCCAACAACATCCCCCGCTTTATAAAAAGCATCCCCGGCGAAAAGTTCATCGGTTATTGGCTTG
>JAZMZS010000026.1:0-5917 GCA_045586105.1 Eubacteriales bacterium
GATGTTTACAAGGTTGTTGCCGATGAGTATTCCCGAAAGGGTCTTGTCGTAATCGTTGTACAGCTTGAGAACGAGAGCGGCGCGCTTGTCGCCCTTAGTCTCCACCTGGTTCTCGAGCCTGACACGGTTGACCGAATTGAGCGCTATCTCGGAGCCCGAGAAGCAGCCCGATAAAATAAGACAAATTACTATAAGTACGTATTCCATCACTCATCCGCCTCCCCGTCGGTCACGTCATCGGAGACGGCAGTGTTCTCGAGAAGCTCACGCTCGCGCACGAGCTGCTTTACCTCTACCTTGACTACACTGCCCTCCTCTACCTCGGATACTCTTACCTCGAGCGCATCCTCGTAGACGAAGCTCTCGTCCTCCTCGGGTGTGTGGCCGAGCATCTCGACTACCCATGTACGGACGTTCTTTGCCATTACGGCGGGCTTTTTTGTTTTGTGGCGGAGAAGCATAAACGCCTCACCCACATTCATTTTTCCGCTGACCTCGTAATTGAAGCCTCCGAGCTTGACGAAGCTTTCGTTCACCTCGTCATCCTCGTCGAATATCTCGCCTACGATCTCCTCGAGGAAGTCCTCGATGGTGGCAATTCCGATAGTCGCATCGATATCGTCCTTGACCACAGCTATGTAGAGCTTGCTTCTGCGCATCTTGTCAAAAAGCTCGTCTATGGGTGAGTCAGCCGATGCGGGGCAGGGCTTGGTCAGAATGGTACGGACATTGAATCTGCCCTTTTTCTGCATATAAGTCTTTAAAAACGTACGGACGTTGAGAATTCCCACGATCTTGTCAATGGTCGTATCGTAGACGGGAACTCTTGTGAAGTTCGTCTCTACAAGCTGTCTTTTGATCTCCTCGACAGGGGTGTGCACCTCTATCGCAAAGATATCGTCGCGTACGGTCATTACGTCCTTTACGGTCGTGCTGGAAAATTCAATGGCGCTCTGCAGTATCTCCGAGCTTTCCTCATCGATGACGCCCTCCTCCTCTACCGTCTCAATGAGCGACACCAGCTCCTCCTCGGAGTAGGTGGGCTCATCCTTTGCGGGAAAGAGCATGGTAAAGAGCTTTGATATTCCCGTGAATATCAGAGCCACGGGTGTGAGCAGCTTCATTATCAGGGTAAATGACCCCGCAAACGAAAGCGCTATCCTCTCGGCGTTCGCCTTTGCAAAGCTCTTCGGTATCATCTCGCTGCACAGAAAAACGATGATCGTCGTTACCACCGTGGAAACGGTAGCGACCGTGCCCTCGCCGTATACTGCGCCCCACAGATCGAGAGCGACAACGGTCGAGATAGAAGCACAGCCGATGTGTGCGATGTTGTTACCTATAAGAAGGGTAGTAATGGCACGGTCGAATTTCTCGGAAATCGCGATCGCCTTCTTTGCCTTTTTGTTGCCTTCGTCGGCGAGCAGCTGGATGCGCACGCGGTTCATCGAGGAAAATGCGCTCTCGGATGCCGCAAAATATGCCGCCGCCAAGAGAAGAATTACGTATAGGATTATCTGGGGTAAACTGCCTGAAACAGACGTACTACCGGCACTTGTGTCCATATAGTAAAATATCAACTCCGATACTGTGAATTCCTGCATGAGGGTAAAATCCATGCAGTTTAATTTTCATTATAGTACATTATTTTCCGTTTGTCAACAAAACCGAGGCTAATATCTCACGATTTTTCACAAATATTGTTATTTTTTTGACAATATTAACAAAAAATATGTAAATTTTAGTACAAAAAAACTATATTGTGTACATTTTTCCGTCTATTGCTTGTTGACAAAGCAACGAAAATAATATATTATATATAGGTATTTATAATGATTATAGAAAGGTTGTTTGTAAAATGGCTTTTTCTCTGCGAGGGGTACACGTTCCCCACAGAAAGCACACACAGGACAAGGGTGCTCTGAGGATGCCCTGCCCTGCAAGTGTGACCATACCGATGTCGATGCATATAGGAGCACCCTCTCTGCCCTGCGTGGCGGCGGGAGACCGGGTGTATGTCGGCACGCTTATCGGTGAGACAGGCGGTGCTATGAGCGTACCCGTACATTCGAGCGTTTCGGGCACTGTAAAGAAGATAGGAGACATTCTGCTCGCAAACGGCGGAATGTCAAGCGCCGTAATAATAGAATCGGACGGGGAGATGACACCCGATCCCGCACTTTCCGCTCCCGCGGTCGACTCGCGCGAGAGCTTTATCGATGCGGTAAGGGCAAGCGGTGTCGTAGGTCTCGGAGGCGCGGGCTTCCCCACACACTTCAAGCTCAACGTAGACCCGGAGCGTGTCGATTACCTTATCGTCAACGGTGCCGAGTGCGAGCCCTACGTTACCTCTGACAGCTACACCATGACAGAAAGAACAGAGGATATCCGCACAGCTCTCGAGGCTATGGCAAAGCACCTCGGTATAAAAAAGACCGTCATCGGTATCGAGAAGAACAAGCCGAAGGCTATCGAGGCAATGCGCGCTCTTTCGGTCGAGGGAATGGATATAGAGGTAAAGGCGCTTCCGTCCATCTACCCACAGGGCGGTGAAAAGGTGCTGATATACAATGCTGCGGGAAGAGTGGTTCCCGTAGGCAAGCTTCCGATAGACGTCGGATGCATCGTGATCAACTGCACCACCCTCGCCGCTATAGGCACATACCTGAGCACGGGAATGCCTCTTGTCGAGAAGTGCGTTACCGTAGACGGAGACTGTGTCGGGCAGGCGCAGAACGTCCTCACGCCCGTCGGCACGTCCCTCTCCGACCTGTTTGAATTCTGCGGAGGGCTGCAGAGCGACCCTGCAAAGATAGTGTACGGCGGACCTATGATGGGAATTACCGTGCCAAGCGCGGAATTCCCCGTTATGAAGAACACCAATGCCGTCCTCGCTCTCTCCGAGCGTGAGGCAAGGCTCCCAAAGACGACGGCGTGCATCCGTTGCGGCAGCTGTACCAACACCTGCCCCTTCAATCTTGCGCCCGCCGCTATCCTCTTTGCCTTCGGTAAAAAGGACGTGGAGAGGCTCGAGGCGCTCAACGTCACGGCATGCATGGAATGCGGCTGCTGTAATTACGTCTGCCCCGCAAACAGACCCCTCGTTCAAACCAACAAGATGGCAAAGATACTGCTCAGAGAAGAAAAGGCAAAGGAGGCGGCAAAGAAATGAAAACATTAAAGCTCTCCGTCTCTCCGCATATCCACAGCGGACGCTCGACCGCAGGCATCATGCGGGACGTGCTTATCGCTCTGCTTCCCGCAACCGTGGCGGGAGTGGTGATATTCGGTCTTTCCTCGCTTGTCGTGATCGCGGCTTGTGTCATCTCCTGCGTGGGCTTTGAATTTCTCTGGAACCTCGCGCTCAAGCGTGAGCAGACGGCGTCGGATCTCTCAAGTGCCGTTACGGGACTTCTGCTCGCGCTCAACCTTCCCGCAACCACGCCCGTGTGGCAGTGCGTTGTCGGCTCGCTCTTTGCTGTAATCGTAGTAAAGATGCTCTTTGGAGGGATCGGCTGTAACCTCGTCAATCCCGCCATCACCGCGCGTGTGTTTATGCTCGTGGCGTTCAGCTCGGTAGCAAGCCCCGCTATGCCTAAGATCGTTGACAGCGTGTCGGGCGCTACTCCGCTTTCTGCAGAGGTGCAGGGAACGGGTGCGACCCTCTCCGAGCTCTTTTTCGGAACGGTAGGCGGCGCTATAGGCGAGACCTGCAAGGCGGCGCTTCTCCTCGGTTTTATATATCTTATCGTGAGAAGGGTCATTACATGGCATATCCCCGTCGCATACATAGGCGGTGTGTTCCTGCTCTCTCTGTGTGCAAGATCCTTTGACGCGGAGGCGGCGCTTGCGCTTACTCTCTCGGGCGGACTCTTTATCGGCGCTATATTTATGGCGACCGATTACGTTACCTCTCCCGCGACCTCGACGGGCAAGATAGTCTTCGGTATAGGCGCGGCGCTGATAACCTTCCTTATCCGCCATTTCGGAGTATACCCCGAGGGTGTTTCCTTTGCGATACTCACAATGAACATCCTCTCCCCCTATATAGACGAGCTCACCAGATACAAGGTGCTCGGGACGGGAGGTAAAAAAGCATGAAAAACCAGATAAAAAGCATTCTCGTGCTCGTGTGCATCTGTTCGGTCACCGCGCTTCTGCTCGCCCTGACCAACAGCTTCACGGCACCTATCATAGAAGAGAGCCAGAAGGCGCAGGCAAACGCGGCTCTGCTTGAGGTAATGCCGGGAGGCTCCGGCTTTGAGGAGATGGATATCTCCTCCTACACGCTCCCGGCGACCGTAAGAAAGGCGTACAAGGAAGCGTCGGGCGGTTACGTGCTTGAGCTTGAGACCGCGGGCTACGGCTCCGGCATGAAGCTTATGTGCGGCGTTTCTGCCGACGGTAAGATCACGGGTGCCGTGTGCCTGTCCTCGAACGAGACCCTCGGACACGAAAAGACCTTCGGCGCTAACTTTAAGGACAAGGATGCCGAGGGCGTTGCGGCAGTCGACGTGATCTCGGGAGCGACCAAGACCACGGCGGCGTACCGCTCGGCTATGACCGACGCTCTCAATTCCGCCGTTATCCTCGGCGGAGGCTCGGTCGATATCAGGACCGAGGAGGAGATCCTCCGCGACAACCTCTCTGCGGCTCTGGGCGCAGGCGAGGGCAAGTTTACAAAGCTGTTCCTCACGGCTGAGCTTGACGGTGTAAGTGCCGTGTACGAGGCTGACAACGGCTCGGGCAAGGTGCTCGTCATCGGTGAAAGCTATATCGGCATAGGAGCCGACGGCAAGGCTCTTGGCGGCGTTGATGCGGAGCTCGGTGCAAAGGCGGAGGCTGCGGCTGCAAGGCTCGCAGGCGTGACGCTTGAGGACGTCGATGTGTCCTCGCTCGAGGGACTTCCCCAAAACTTCATCTCCGCAAAGAAGACCTCGGAGGGCGGCTTCGTTATCGAGACGAAGGGCGCAGGCTACGGAATTATCGGCGACGACCACGGCGGATACGTCCAGCTGTCGGGCGAGTATATTCACATCAAGATAGCCATCTCCCCCGAAGGCAGAATAATCGACGTCATCACCGTAAAGCATGCCGAGACCGGCAATATCGGCGGTGAGAACGTATGCGATAACCCCGGTTACTACGGACAGTACGTATCGAAGACCGAGGATAATTACACCGAGGTCGATGCGGTCGCGGGCGCTACAAACAGCTCAGACGGCTACAAGGCGGCGGTACGCGACGCGTTTGCTTCTTATAAGATCGTCAAAGGAGGACAGAAATAATGAAAAAGGACTCTAATCTTTCCGTCCTTCTTGCGGGAATAATAAAGGAAAACCCCGTTCTTGTGCTGATACTCGGCACCTGCCCGACCCTTGCGACGACGAACAACGTCGTAGGTGCCTTCGGTATGGGAATAGCCGCTATGTGCGTGCTTGTCTGCTCGAATATGCTTATTTCCCTTCTCCGCAAGATCATCCCCGACAACGTGCGAATCCCCTGCTATATCGTTATTATCGCGGGCTTCGTTACTATAGTTCAGATGATAGTTCAGGCTTACTTCCCCGCGCTTTATGAGATGCTCGGCGTCTATCTTGCGCTGATCACGGTAAACTGCATAATCCTCGGACGCGCGGAGATGTTCGCTTCTCAGAATTCGGTTGGCAGAAGCGCCCTTGACGGGATCGGCATGGGACTCGGCTTTACGCTGGCGCTCACCGCTATGGCAACCATACGCGAGGTGCTCGGCAACGCGAGCTTTGCGGGGATCGCGATCCCCTTCCTCGAGCCCTACAAGATATCCTTCCTCGTCAGAGCTCCCGGAGGAATGCTCGTCTACGGACTTCTCATTGCTCTCGTCAGCGTTATAACAAACGGTCGGTATCCCAAGAAAAAGAGCTTTTCCTGCGAGGGA
>JAZMZS010000027.1:0-35708 GCA_045586105.1 Eubacteriales bacterium
CCCCTGCGCATCGGCAAAATCCTTGTCGAGGTTGGCGACAACGTCGTTAAGGGCCAAAAGCTCGTCGAGCTCGATGCCAGCAACCTCGAGCAGCTGACACTGCAAGTTAGTGCCTGACGACACTCTGCTGAGCGGGGGGATCGTCACTTGCAAAGTACCATCCCCGCTGTCATTCTTGAACGAAACGAAGTGTAGTGAAGAATCTAAGCGGAGAGAAATAGTAACGTTCCTTTGAACTCCGACTCAGATCCTTCGGGCACAAGTGCCCTCAAGGATGACAGTCGGAAGGGGCGCTTTGTGCAAACTTATTTAACGCAATTTCCTGTGCAATAAAAAAACGAGGCACCCTCTGTCGGGTGCCTCGCTGAGTGCATTACCGTTCTTTTACTTAAACAGTATAATCGGTGCTCTCAAGAGATATTGCATGTGCATTCGCCTCTGCGATCGCAAGCTCCTTGTTGTAGGCATCGATCACTGCCTCCTCGAGCATGTTGCGGAATGCGGCGTTGATGGGGTGTACGATGTCTCTGTAGCTTCCGTCGGGATTCTGTCTCGAGGGCATTACGGTAAAGTACTTGTCCCTCGCATATATTACCTTGATGTCATGCAGTGCAAGCTGACCGTCGAAGGTGACCGATACTATCGCTTTCATCGGGCCCTCGTCAAACAGCTTTCTAACCTTGATATCTGTGATCTCCATTTGTTTGTTCCTCCTCGGTGGACTGATTTATATCTTGATGCTATAATTATATTACATACAATTTTTGGAATATACAAGTCTTTTTTTAACATCTTTTATACTTTTTGTGAACGAAAGTACAAAAAATGGTAAAATACCACGAAATTTGTTTATTTTTATGTAAAGGGAGAAAGTTATGTCAGTAAATAATACTCGTTATGGGGCAGAAGGCATCTCAAAAATGCTCTCGGGAAAGAAAAATATATTCTTCATCGGCATAGGCGGTATCAGCATGTCCTCCCTCGCCCACGTCTCGCACGAGCAGGGATACAGGGTCGGAGGCTCGGACCGCAGCGAGAGTGCGCTTACCCGTATGCTCGAGGACGAGGGTGTATCGATCGTATACAGACACGATACGCAAAACGTACAGGGCTACGATCTCGTGGTCTACACCGTGGCTATATCCGAGGATAATCCCGAATACAAGGAGGCACAGCGCCTCGGTATTCCCTGCGTCTCGCGCGCAGACTATCTCGGCTACATCATGCGCACCTACAAGCACCGTATCGGCATTTCGGGCGCTCACGGAAAGAGCACCTGCACCTCGATGCTCGCACATACCTTCATTTATGCAGACGCCGACCCGACCGTGGTTTCGGGTGCGGTGCTCGACGAGATGGGGGGAGCTTACCGTGTGGGAGGCGAGGAGAGCTTTATCTTCGAGGCATGCGAATACATGGACAACTTCCTGTCATTCTATCCGAGCATTGCGGTAGTGCTCAACGTCGAGTACGACCACTCTGACTACTTTGCGGATATAAGCCAGACCTACCGCTCCTTCTCCTCGTTTGCTTCCTTGACGAAGGATGCAGAGGGAGGCGTGTGCGTATATAATGCCGACGACGAGAAGACCGTCGTTTCGGTATCGGACAGCGGAGCGGTGCTCGTCAGCTTCGGTATCGGCTCCGACGCCGACTACAAAGCGGTCGATATCGAATATTCCGAGGGGCACGCTCATTTCAGTATAGAAAAGAACGGAGAGAGGCGTGCGCACATCGATCTTACGGTTGCGGGAGAGCACAATATCTATAACGCCCTTGCGGCGTTTGCCGTATGCGACATCTGCGGCATCGACACCGAAGCTGCCGCTGCGGGCATCGGAAGCTTCGGCGGCTGCAAGAGAAGAATGGAATACAAGGGCAAGGTCTCGGGATCCGACCTTTACGAGGATTACGCGCACCATCCGACCGAGCTCAGAGCAAGCATCCGCAGTGCCCGTGACTTTTCTCACAAGCGCGTGCTTGCCGTCTTCCAGCCTCACACATATTCGCGCACGAGCGAGCTGTACGACGGCTTCGTATCCGCGCTCTCGGAGGCCGACGAGGTCGTGATGGCGGACATCTATTCCGCAAGAGAGACCAACACCTACGGCGTATCGAGCGAGCAGATGGCACGCGATATCGGAGAAAAGGCAAGCTATATCGACTCGTTTGATGGAATATGCAAATACGTACGCGCAAGAGCGGACGAGAATACGATAATTCTGATAATGGGAGCGGGAGATATCTCGAAGGTAAGCGACCTGCTCGTAAAGTGCAGCTGACGTCATAAAACGCAACGGCGGGGAAGCTGAACGCTTCCCCCTAAAAGACCGTAAAACAAATTTTAAAAAAATTGTTTTTTTCTATTGACAAGCGCACTTTTATGATGTATAATAGTCAAGCATTTGAAAAAGTGCGGATGTAGTTCAATGGTAGAATCCCAGCCTTCCAAGCTGGTCGTGCGGGTTCGATTCCCGTCATCCGCTCCAAAAATCCGAAAGCGACCGCTTTCGGATTTTTCATTTATATCCAAAGGACGCAACATCATTTTCGTGTTTGCGCGCAAGCAGGCTAACTTCATTTCCGCAGGCAGACGCAAATGAACAACGCAAAATGAAGCTTCGCTTCACCTGCAAGCGTGCATTATCACCGCCCCTTGCAGTTTTTTCATTCTTATAGTATAATACTCATAACAAACTAAAGGAAGTGTTCATATGGAAAACAAAGCATTCTCGCGGCGTCCGCTTTATCTTGCGGTCGGTGTGTGCACCATGCTCTTCTCGGGTGTGCTATATGCATGGTCTATCCTGAAGGTCCCGTTCAGGGAGAGGCTCGGCTATTCAGACTCCGAGCTTGCGCTCAACTTCACCCTCGCCATGTGTTTTTTCTGTCTCGGAGCGTTTTTCGGCAGCCTCATTTGCAAACGTCTCGGAGTAAGGCTCACGCTTTTCATCTCCTCCGTGCTCGTGCTTGCAGGCTTTGTGCTGACCGGCTTGCTCGCCCTCGGTGCTCCGCATTTTCTTCTCTATATTACTTATGCGCTTTGTGCGGGAACGGGAATCGGAATAGCCTATAACGTCGTGGTTTCCACCGTCAACGCGTGGTTTCCCGACAAAAAGGGCTTCGCGTCCGGTTGGCTGATGATGGGATTTGGCGTAAGCACTCTTCTGCTCGGCAATCTCATAAACGTCCTCTTCTCCTCTCCCGCATTCGGCGTCTCGGGAACCTATACTCTGATAGGGGTGCTGATCGGTACGGTCATATTTATCTCGGCTCTGATTCTAAGGCGCCCGCCGCAGGACATGAGCTTTCCCGCGCCGCCCAAGGCAAGATCGATCAAATTCTCGGAGGAATTTGAGCCGCGTGACTATACCACGAAGGAAATGCTCTCGAGCTTTACCTTCTACCGTGTGTTTCTGCTGATGGCTTTTATCACCTCCGTAGGAAACTCTGTCATCAGCTTTGCCCGTGACATGATGATATCGGCAGGAGCCGCACCCGCGCTTGCAACGACTCTGGTCGGGGTGCTGTCCGTATGCAACGGTATCGGACGAATTCTGACGGGCGCCGCCTACGACGCCTTTGGCAGAAGGATCACCATGCTCGGCTCTGGCGTGCTCACGATAGCGGCAGCGGGAATATCGCTTGTCGGAACCGGCATCTCCTCTCTCCCTCTCTGTATTCTCGGGCTATGCCTTTCGGGAATATCCTACGGCTCCTGTCCCACGCTCACCTCGGCGTTCTCCGCATCCTTCTACGGACAGGCGCACTTCCCCGTCAACTACAGTCTGACAAACTTCAACCTTATTATGGCGGCGTTTATCGCCAACGGCGCAAACGCACTTCTGATATCGACAGGCGGCTATACCGCGCCCTTTATTCTTCTGCTTTCCCTTGCGGGAGCGGCGCTCGGACTTGTTTTCACGGTAAAGAGGCCTTGATATAAAACATGGAGGACGATCATGAACAATGACCAAAAGGAAATCGAAGCGGAAAACCGCGCAGGTACATCCGAAGCTGCCGCATCGGATATCAACGAGGAGTACGAAACTCCGTTAAGCAAGAAAAGCTTTACCCCGATGGACATATACGATCAAACGATCGGCTCGCGCAAAGGATCGGTAAGAGCAAACGTGATCTTCTCTGCACTCTCGATTGTGCTCGGGATCTACATTTTTTTGTATCATCAAAGATATATCGGCTTGTGCTTTTTCATTGCCGGCGCTCTTATGCTCATTTACACCGTTGTAAAAGATAAAAAGCTGCACCGTTGCTTGATGACGCTCGACTATCATGTAACATCAGACTCATGCAAGCGAAGAGACGTTGACAAGGGCGGATCAGACGATCCCGACAGGATCACGTATGTCTTTGAGAAGTACGGAAGTGCACCACAGCATATTCGGGATCTCACCGTCGGATCCGATTACTACCTGATCATAGACAACAGAACAAATGACCTTATTTGTGTTGTCAAGGCATTCCGCGCACAGCCTGATCCGAACAGCTTTGTGGAATGTGACGGTGTCTTCTATCCGAGAAAAGGTATCCTGCTTACAAAAGAGGAAATAAAAGAAAGAAAGATCTCGTCTGCCGCCAAGGCAAAAAACGCCTCGAAGCAAAAAAGCATACCGACACTCAAGGAAATATCCCCGAGCTTTGTCAAAGCAGAAAAATCGAATCATATGCGCCCGCGTACCGAAGCCGAATTCAAGGGTGACGATGAGATCCTGTATTATTCCCGCAGCGTATCCGATAACAGAAAAAGCATTTTTCTCAGACTATCCGAGCAAGAGCAGGCTTCATATTGCAACGCTTACAATACCAACGAGAAAAGCATGAAAGCAGCGGATACGTTCATGGTCATGTCGATCGTCGGATACGTGCTTTTGGCATGCAGTTATTTCTATTATCCTATAGCATACCTTTATTTGCTTTTTTCTCCGCTCGTTCTTGCAATTCCGTTTATAAGAGCAGCCATAGGGGCAAAGCGTTCCACGCGTGCTGTGAGGTCTGTCAGAGCGGATATTCCTTATCTGAGCCGGGAGATCCGCGACGGTCAGTCAAAAATAATCGGAAAGGTAGGGCTGATCTCGGGCTCAAATATTCTGGCATGGATGATCTCATTTATCGCGGGAGCATACTTGGCATAGACCACACAATTTCATATGCGATAAGGAAACGACTGTCATGCAAGGCAGTCGCTTTTTTGTTTTTGCATTCTTCTCTTCATCCTTCAAATACAATTCTGCAAAATGATCCGATATACTTGAAATTATATTCGTAGTGTGATAAAATACAGTTGCCAAACAAAATTGCATAACACGATTCGAACAGATGCCGGAAAAGAAGGGGGGAGTCAGTCTACCCTTTTGTCTTTGTGTATTCCTATGAATTTGATAAAAACGCAAATTCCACGTATGGAATATACAAGTCTGTTTGTTCTGTGCAATTTTGTTTGGCGACAATCGGAGCTTGCGTTTTTTGTGCGGCTGCTTCGGTGGTCGCACTTTTTATTTTCAGGAGGACGAAAGACATGAAAAAATACGTATTAATCTTCGCATTCACGCTCACTCTCGGCATGCTTCTTTTTTGCTTCATGCCCGCAGCAGAAGCGAACGCCGCTACCTACGGCGATCTTACGTACACCGTGTCTGACGGAGAGGTAACGATAACGGCTTGCGATAACACAGCAACGTCGCTCACGATCCCATCGACGATCGGCGGATACCCCGTAACAAGCATCGGCAGCGAGGCATTCGATAGCTGCACAAGTCTCAAAAGCATTGACATCCCCGACAGTGTGACAAGCATCGGCAGTTCTGCATTCTATAACTGCACAAGCCTCACAAACGTGAGCATCCCCGACAGTGTGACAAGCATCGGCAGTTCTGCATTCTACAGGTGCAACAACTTGGCATGTAATATATACGGTAGTGGAAAATACCTTGGCAATACAAATAATCCGTATGTAGTATTGAAAGACAAATCATCAAATGACATGACGTCATTTACCATTCATCCGAATACAAAATTCATCAGCGATATGGCTTTATGGGATTGCCGCAGCCTCACGAGCATCAGCATACCCGACGGTGTGACAAGTATCGGCAATGCTGCATTCTATCACTGTACAAGCCTCACGAGTATCAGCATTCCTGGCAGTGTGATAAGCATCGACGATAATGCATTCGATAGCTGCACAAGTCTCAAAAGCATTGACATCCCCGACAGTTTGAAAAGCATCAGCAGTGGCACATTCTATGACTGCACAAGCCTCACGAGTATCACCATCCCCGATAGTGTGACAAGCATCGGCAGTAATGCATTCCGTAACTGCCGGAGCCTCACGAGCATCACCATCCCCGATAGTGTGACAAGCATCGGCAGTTCTACTTTCTATAACTGTTGGAGCCTTGAGAGCATCAACATCCCCGGCGATGTGACAAGCATCAAATACGGGGCATTCGATAGCTGCACAAGACTTACGAATGTTTACTATTGCGGCACTCCCGAGACGTGGAATTCGATCTCAATCGATATTGCCAACGACCATCTTGTAAATGCATCACGTACGTATCACAATTACAATACCGGCACGCAGGCTCCCACATGTACTGAGGCGGGCTTTACTGAAACCGCATGTATATTGTGCGGAGATGTTCTCAGCCGTGAAGAGATACCCGCAGGACACAACTTCGGCGGGTGGGAGACTGTTATAGCGCAGACGTGTACCCGCTCGGGACTAGACAGGCGTACGTGCACAGCATGCGGAAAGGTCGAGAATAACATTATCCCCGCATCGCACAGCTTTGGCGGATGGAGCGTCACAAAGGCTGCGACCTGCACCGAAGCGGGAAGCGAGGAGCGCCGCTGTTCCGTATGTAACAAGCTCGAAACGAACGTTATCCCCGCGCTTCCGCATAATGAAGTGACCCACAAGGCAAAGGCGGTGACCTGTACGGAGAGCGGCTGGGATGCATACGTCACCTGCTCGGACTGTGGTTACACTACCTTCAAGGAGATACCTGCGCCGGGACATGCATATTCGGACTGGGAGATACTTGCAGAGCCCTGCCCCGAGTATGACGGCTTCAGATCCAAAACTTGCGGAAGCTGCGGTGACGAGATAATTGAAATCACCCTGTACGCATCGGGCGACGTTGACGGTGACGGCACCCTTTCGAATGCGGACATAACACTTGCAGTCCGTGCGATGTGCGGATGGGAAGCAAGCGACGATCTCATGCGCGTCGATGCAAACTACGACGGCATAATCAACAACCGAGACATCATTGCTATCGTACAGAAGCTTGCAGGGTGGAATTAACAAATTACACTGTGATTTGTTATGCTTGCAGCGCGGTGCAACTTCAATTGTGCGGTAGCACAACATCATTTGCGCGTCAGCGTAACATCATTATCTTGACATCATCATTCACATAAAAAAGCGAAGCAGACCCGTGAAAATGCACGGTGATCTGCTTCGTTTTCTTTTGCATGTATCTGTCGACGGTGCTAAACGGATCAAACCAAATTCCAGAAGCGTTTGCCTTGATATATCGAAGAATCTTGAGATAGAAGAAAAAGGCGGAGAGTGGTAGATATCACACTTTTGAGATCGACGCTAACCCCCTTCGGAGCGACCTCATCCGTCAGCTGCGCTGCCACCTTCCCCAGCCGGGGAAGGCTACCGCTACGCTCAACCATCGTTTCTCTGTACTCCGTCTCAGATCCTTCGGGCATAAATGCCCTCGAGGATGACAATCGGGACGGGATGCTTTATGCAACAAAACGCAATTTCTGTATGATAAATAGAAAAGCGACCCCGTGAAGCCGAAATAACGGCGTTCGCGGGGTCGGTTTCTTTTATCTTAGAATATCTTGCCGGGATTGAGGATGTTCTTCGGGTCGAAGACCGCCTTGATGCCGCGCATGAGCTCAAGCGTGGTGGGATCGGTCGACTCGATAAGGTAGGGCTTCTTTGCAAAGCCGATACCGTGCTCGCCTGAGACCTTTCCGCCCATCTCATGAGCCTTTTTGTACATCTTCTTCATGCACAGAGCCATACGGTGCTCCCACTCTTCGTCCGAGAGATCGTCCTTGAGTATATAGATATGGAGGTTTCCGTCTCCCGCGTGTCCAAAGGACTTGATGCGGATATCTATCTCCTCCTCGAGCGAATGGCAGTAACGTACGAGCTCCGCTACGTGGTCTCTCGGTACGACGACGTCGACCTCGTCCATATAGGTGGTACTTCCCTTGATAGCCTCAAGGAAGGAGCCGCGTGCCTTCCATATGCTCTCGTCTCTCTCCTCGGTATCCGAGATAAGGACGTCGATAGCGTTGTTCTCAAGGCATATCTCGGCAACGCTCTCGTAGACCGCCTCGATCTCCGCCTTGGAATTTCCGTCAAACTTGAGAAGCAGATACGCGTCTCCCTGCTTGTCGGGGAAGGAGGTTCCGAGGTAAGCCTCGGAATCCGCGATTACCTCTCTCTGCATAAACTCGATGGCGGTGGGGATCGCCTTTGCCTTTATTATCTTCGGCACCGTGCCGATAGCGTCGTCAAGCGACGGGAAGGGGATGAGCAGGGATATAGTTTTCTTGGGGAGAGGCAGGAGCTTAAGCACGCACTCGGTAATGACCGCAAGCGTTCCCTCGCTTCCGACGAGGAGGTCCTTGATATCGTAGCCCGAGGAATTCTTTACTACCTTTCCGCCTGCCTTGATAACTCTTCCGTCGGGAAGGACCGCCGTAAGCTCACGCACGTAGTCGCGCGTTACGCCGTACTTGACCGCTCTCATTCCGCCTGCGTTGGTGGAAATATTACCGCCTACGGTCGCCGTCTTCTCACCGGGATCCGGAGGATAGAAAAGTCCTCTTTCCTCGACGTACGCCGATATCTCCATAAGGAGCATACCGGGCTCTACGGTGAGGGTGAGATTGTCCTCGTCAAGCTCGATGACCTTGTTCTTCTGCGACATATCAATGAGTATCCCTCCCATGATCGGAACGCAGGAGCCGACAAGACCCGTTCCCGAGCCGCGTACTGTTACGGGAATGTTGTTGTCGTAGGCGTACTTCATTATTCTGCTGACCTCGTAGGTATGCAGGGCAACTATTACGATATCGGGGTACGCCTCAGTGCCTCCGAGCTCGTCATGGCTGTATTCTTCTCTGATGTTGTCAGGTCCGAAAACTCTCGTCTCGTCACCGATTATGGTGAGCAGAGCCTCGTAGTCGGACATATCTGCTTTCTTGTAATTCATATCTCTCTACCTCCTCACTTTCCGATGCTTTCCATAAGCTGAGGAATTATCTCGTAAAGATCACCCACGTAGCCGTAGTGTGCGACCTTGAATATCGGGGCGCTCTCGTCTGTATTGATAGCGATGATCACATCGGAGGAATTCATTCCCGCCGTGAACTGCACCGCACCCGAAACGCCGCAGGTGATGATCAGCTTGGGTCTGACGGTACGTCCCGAGAGACCGATCTGCTGCTTTGCGTCAAACCATCCGCACTCAACGAGGGGTCTCGTGCACGCGATCTCTCCTCCGAGCTTCTCTGCAAGCGCACGGACAAGCTCGACGTCCTCCTTCTTCTTGACGCCTCTGCCCGCGACCACGAGGATCTCGGCGCTCTCTATCGTCTTGACGACGGGCTTATCCTCAACGGACAGTACCTCGACCGTGCTGTTCATGTCGATGTGACCCGTATCGCACATGACGATCTTGCCCTTCTTTGCGCCAGATCTCTTGGGCGGATCCATGACCTTGTATCTTACGGTCGCCATCTGGGGTCTCGTTCTCGGGGTCTGAATGTGCGCCATGATATTCCCTCCGAAGGCGGGACGTATCTGTGCAAGCTCGCCCTTTTCGTTCATCTCGAGAACGGTACAGTCAGCGGTAAGTCCCGTACGGAAGCGTGCCGCAACTCTCGGAGCGAGCTGTCTTCCTACGGGCGTTGCGCCGACGAGTATGGCGTTGGGCTTTACTCTATTGATAAAATCAGCAAATATTGCGGTATAAGGCTCGATGATGAAGTGCTCTACTCTGGTGGTATCGTATACGTGTACCTCGTCAACGCCCCAGTGAAGCAACTCCTCTGCCGCCGCCTGCATCTTGTAGCCGATAAGGATACAGTAGACCTTCTGTCCTACGACGGACGCAAGCTCTCGTGCCTTGCCGATGAGCTCAAGCGTAACGGGATGCACGCCGCCCCTGGTCTGCTCTGCGTATACGCAAATACCCTCCCATTCGGAAAGGTCCTTTTCCTCTCTTGCCTCCTCTACGTACTCGACCGCCCCCTCAGGACCCTTCTTTACGCAGATACGGCACATCTTACAAGCGGCGTTGGTATCAAACTTTCCGTCCTTGTATTCGATGGCGTTGAAGGGACAGAGCTTGAGAAAAGCGTCTATATCTTTTACTTTCTTTTCATGAAAAACTAACTTTGGCATCTCTCGTCCCTCCTTTATATAAACTTATGCTCTTTGAGCTTTGCGGCGATGTCCTCGCCGAGCTTCTTTGCGTCTCCGCGGAACATCTCGCGCTTGTCGTTTACGGCAGGCGGGAAGATGCGCTTGACCTGCGTGGGAGAGCCTGCAAGACCGTACTTACTCTCATCCTGATCGGCAAGATCGGCAAAGGTGATGCGCTTGATAGGCTTGTCAGCCGACGCCTTTTTCTTGACGTACGAGGGGAGTCTCGGTTGGTAGATATCCTTGTCTACCGAGATAAGGCAGGGGAAGCCTATGTAGGAGCGCTCGATCGCGGTCTGCATATCCATCGTTACCTGCATTCCTCTCGCTCTTACCGATTCTATCGAAATTACGTTCGCTATACAGGGAATGTCGAGATATTCGCTCATCTCGGGGCCTACCTGTGCGGTATCTCCGTCGGTGGTCTGCTTACCCGTGATGATAACGTCAAAGTGTCCCGCCATCCTCACACCCTGGCTGATGGTGTACGCGGTAGCAAGAACGTCAGCTCCCGCAAACTTTCTGTCGGTTATAAGAAATCCGTCGTCAGCTCCGAGCGCAAACGCCTCGCGGATGACCTCCTCCGCAGAGGGGGGACCCATCGTAATAACGCTGATATGTCCTCCGTGTATTTCCTTCAGTCTGACGGCAGCCTCAAGCGCGTACAGGTCGTAGGGATTCATCTTTGAATCCGCACCGTCACGCTTAAGAACGCCGGTTACGGGATCTACCTCGACCTTGTTAGAGCCCGGCACCTGCTTGATACATACGATAATGTTCATAGCCTAAATCTATTCTCCTCTCGGCAATATTTCGCAGCTGTCCTGCGACCGTTAAGTTAACTATCTTATTTTAGCATAAAACGCACGCTTTTTCAAGTCAAACTGCACAACTTAAATACTTTTGTGCACTTTGTCTTTGTGCAATTTTTATCAAAGATAAAACGCCACTATACGCATGCGGTTCGTTATCTTCTTAACGCACGCAACATCCTCTGCTTTTGCGAATTTCCGCGTGTCAAAGCGGGTTGATGGAGTAAAACGCGCCGTTTTTTTCGCATTTTCGCTCCGTGCTTTGTTAAAAAATAAACATCCCGCGTGCCGCCGTTTAGCGGCTGATGCGCTGTGATTTTTGTGATTTTTGCACATAGGAGCGCTCGCCGAGGTTTAATAACGGCAAATACGTTTTCATTTTTGGTATATACAAAGGTCCGCTTGCGTGCTACAATAACGAACGTACCCAAACACCACATTTTTGCAAGCATAACGAGACTTTTTGTGTTGAATTCTCCGAGGAAAAGTGGTATTATTGTTATGTATGGTAAAAAATCGAAAAAATCTTTTGGAGGTATCCTTCTATGAGCAGACTTGAAATAACGTCAGCTTCAAGGGCGGAGAGGACCGTCAGAGGGCTCTATGACACCCTCAGCAGACGTATCGAAGCTTCTCCTGTCGGAAATTGTCCCGTAGAGCTTACAGCGGCGTTTTTGCGGCTATGTCTTGCGCAGAGCTGCGGAAAATGCGTGCCCTGCAGAGTAGGGCTCGACCGTCTTTCGGCGATAGTCGACGGAATTCTCGACGGCAAGGGAGACGAAAAGACCCTTGATCTTATCGAGCGGACAGCGCGCGCTATTGCCGATTCCTCAGACTGCGCGATCGGCTTTGAGGCGGCAAGGCTCGTCCTCGACGGAATGGCAGCTTTCCGCGACGATTACTTATCACATATCAAAACAGGCAGATGCACCTCGTCCTTTGCCTCCATCCCCTGTACCGAGGAATGCCCCGCTCACGTGGACATTCCCGCCTACATCGCGCTCGCGGGCGAGGGCAGATTTGCCGATGCGATCCGCGTGATAAGAAAGGACAACCCCTTCCCCTCGGTATGCGGACTTGTGTGCGAGCATCCCTGCGAGCACCACTGCCGCCGCTCGTTGGTCGACGCTCCCGTAAACATCAGGGGACTCAAGCGCTACGCTATCGACAACGCGGGTACCGTCCCCGCTCCAAAGCCTGCAGAGGCTACGGGCAAGAAGGTCGCCGTCGTCGGAGGAGGCCCTGCGGGACTTACCGCCGCGTACTATCTCTCTCTTATGGGACACAAGGTCACCGTATACGAGGCGCGCACTCGGCTTGGCGGAATGCTCCGCTACGGAATTCCCTGCTACCGTCTGCCGGACGAGTATCTTGACGCCGACATCGACGTTATCCTTTCTCTCGGCGTAGAGGTAAAGCTCGGCGTACGCATAGGCCGTGACGTCACTCTCGACGAGCTCCGCGCCGCCTATGACAGCGTGTACGTTTCAATAGGTGCGCATTCGGACAAAAAGCTCGGTATCGAGGGAGAGGACAAGGACGGCGTTATCTCCGCCGTTGAGCTTCTCGGCGGTATCGGAGACGGAAGCATTCCCGACTTCACGGGCAAGAACGTTATTATTATCGGAGGCGGTAACGTCGCAATGGACGTAACGCGTACCTCCATGCGTCTCGGCGCCAAGAGCGTCAAGTGCGTATACCGCCGCAGAATAGAGGATATGACCGCGCTCCCCGAGGAGATCGAGGGTGCTGTAGCCGAGGGATGTGAGATACTTCCCCTGCTCGCTCCCGCCCGCGTGGAGCACGACGGCAAAAAGGTCACGGGGCTCGTGGTAAAGCGCCAGGTCATCGGTTCTTACGACAGAGGAAGACCGAAGCCCTATAACGCTTCTCTTCCCGAGGAGACTATTGCGGCTGATATAATCATAGTTGCCATCGGTCAGGCGATAGACTCCGCTCACTTCGCAGAGAGCGGTGCGCCTCTGAGGTGGGATCAGATAGACGCAGCGAAGACGGGTGCGGTTCCCGGGCTCGATGGCGTATTCTCGGGCGGTGACTGCGTAAGCGGCCCCTCTACCGTTATCAAGGCGATAGAGGCGGGCAAGGTCGCAGCCGCCAATATCGACGAGTATCTCGGATATCACACCGAAATAGGGCTCGACGTAGAGATCCCCGCGGCTACCTACAAATTCAAGAGCGCCTGCGGAAGAGTGAACAACTCCGAGCGAGAGGCTGACGAGAGAAAGCGCGACTTCGCTCTCATGGAAAAGCCCATGACCGAGGAGGAGGCAGTTCAGGAATGCTCAAGATGCCTGCGCTGCGATCATTACGGATGCGCTTCGCTGAAGGGAGGCAGAGTAACAAAATGGTAAAGCTGATAATTGACGGAAAAAGCATAGAGGCAGAGGAGGGCACCACCATCCTTTGTGCCGCTAAATCTGCGGGCATCACTATTCCCACTCTCTGCTACTTTGAAAAGTTAAACGAAATAGGCGCGTGCCGCGTATGCGTGTGCGAGATCAAAGGCTCGGACAAGCTTGCCGCCGCCTGCAACACCCCCGTAAGCGAGGGCATCGAGGTATTCACGAATTCCCCGAGAGTACGCGCCGCACGCCGTGTCAACGTTGAGCTTTTGCTCTCCGCCCACAACTGCGACTGCACCTCCTGCGTAAGAAGCGGCAGCTGTGCGCTTCAGTCGCTTGCAAACGATCTCAATATCCGCAGGGTTCCTTACGAAAAGAAGGTCGCCAAAGCAGATTGGGACCAGACGCTTCCTCTCGTCAGGGATGCATCGAAGTGCGTATCCTGTATGCGCTGCGTCGAGGTCTGCGGAAAGCTCCAGGGGCTCGATATCTGGGAGGTCAACGGAAGCGGTGCGCACACCAAGATAACCGTTCGTGACGGTCTCGGGATCTCCGAGGCCGGATGTGCCTTCTGCGGGCAGTGCATCACTCACTGCCCGACGGGTGCGCTCAGCGCAAGAGACGACACCGACCGCGTATTCGACGCTATCGACGACAAGGATACCGTCACCGTTATGCAGATAGCGCCTGCAGTGCGCTCCGCATGGGCTGACGCTCTCGGAATATCCGACGAGCTTGCTACCGAGCGCAGAATGGTCGCAGCGGCAAAGGCACTCGGCGTAGACTACGTTTTCGACACGAATTTTGCAGCCGATCTCACTATAATGGAGGAGGCAAGCGAGCTTATCGAGCGCATTACCGAGGGTAACGCTCCGACGCCTATGTTCACCTCCTGCTGCCCCGGCTGGGTACGCTATATGCTCTATAAGTATCCCGAGCTCTCGGACAATCTTTCAAGCGCCAAGAGTCCTCAGCAGATGTTCGGTGCGGTAGCAAAAACCTATTTTGCACAAAAAACGGGCATTGACCCGAATAAGATCTGCTCGATATCGGTAATGCCCTGCAGCTCCAAAAAATACGAGTGCGACGTCGACGAGATAAACGCGGCGGGCAAGGACGTGGATATAGTTATTACCACGCGCGAGTTTTCGAGAATGCTCAAGGCAAGCCACGTAAACGTCGAGGCTCTTTCAGAAGCAGATTTCGATTCTCCTCTCGGCACGGGCTCGGGCGCGGGCGTGATATTCGGTGCTACGGGCGGAGTTATGGAGGCAGCGCTCAGAACGGCGCATTACCTCATCACGGGCAACGATCCCGACGCGGACGCCTTCCGAGCTGTGCGCAGAGAAGACAGCTACGGTATACGAGAAGCCGAAGTCACCATTAACGGCAAGACCCTGCGCGCGGCGGTCGTCAGCGGACTTGCAAACGCGGGACGTCTGATAGAGGATATCAAAAACGGCAGTGCAAGCTACGACTTCGTAGAGGTCATGGCGTGTCCCGGCGGATGCGCGGGAGGCGGCGGTCAGCCTATCACTGACGGCGTTGAGCTTTCTCTGTGCCGCGGCGATAAGCTATACGAGCTTGACAGCAAAAATCCCCTGCGCTTCTCTCACGAGAACCCCGACGTCAAGGCTCTCTATGCGGAATTCTTAGATAAGCCCCTCTCCCATAAGGCTCACGAGCTTCTGCACACAGAGCAGAAGAACTGGAGCCTGTGATCCGAAAATATTAAATAAACGCAACGGAGCCGTAAAAACTCAAAACGAGTTTTTACGGCTCCTTATTAAATTCACTTTATCTCCTGCTCAAGTCCGTCAAACTCGGGAGTAGAGAAAAACTCTCCCGGAGTTATACCGAGCCCGTCACAAAACTTTTTGATCGTTACTATCGACACGTCTCTCCTGCTTTTATCAAGCATACGTTGATCCTGCGCCTTTTTTGTTTACCTGTTCAAAAGATACACCGAAAGGTTAAGATACCCGGCAAAGGACACCCACAACAGATACGGGGTGAGCAGAAGCCCTGCCGGTCTTGAAATTCTGTAAAAAGCGGCAAGATTGGCGGCTATCGCTATCCACAGGCCGACGAGCCACAAAAAAGAAAACAGATAAGCCGTCATTCCGAAAAAGAATATCGACCAGAAGAAATTGAACGTGAGCTGTATTCCGTATCTGCGCATAGCCGCATCCACCTCGGGTGCGGGAGCTCTCGATCTCAGCACGAGATAGGACGCAGTTCCCATAGCAAGGTAAAGAAGCGTCCATACGATAATAAACGCAACGGGCGGGGGTGTCAGGGCGGGTTGTCTTGCCGTCTGCGCAAATTCCTGCATTCCCGCGCGGGACAGATACGCCGAAAGCGCTCCGACAGCGAGCGGAACGGCAAGGCAGAGAGCGAGCAGCTTCGGTTTTATCTTCGTCATAAAAAATCACCTCGTCTCACGTATATGCAAAGACGAGGTGGATTATGTATTATTCAGGGTCGGATCATCTGTGCTGGCAGGCACGTCCCGCGTCGATCGCGTAGTTTGAGCCCGTGATAAAGGAAGCCTGATCCGAGCAGAGGTAGCTGATGAGATTTACTACCTCTATAGGCTCTGCCGCACGTCCGAGAAGCGTCGGGGTCTTCGACATAGCTTCACGCGTGAGCACGGGGCCCGGGGATACCGCGTTACAGCGGATATTGTGGGGAGCACCGTACTGCGCCATGGATTTGGTCATTCCGAACATAAGACCCGCTTTGGCAGTCGAGTAATCGGCGCTTCCGCCGTTTCCTCCGCGCGAGCCTACGGCACTGCCGAGGTAAATGATAACTCCTCCGTTACCGCCGTCGATCATATCTCCGATAAAGGCGCGCGTCACGTACATCGGTCCCTTGAGATTTACGTCTATGCCCCAATCGAGAGCCTCGATCGGCCAGTCGCGGAAGGGCTCCTTCACCTTGTTGATACGTCCCGAGGCACCGCCTGCGCAGTTGATAAGGAAGTCCACTCTGCCGAAGGTCTCCACGGTCTTATTGCGAACCGTCATTATCTGAGAAAAATCGCGGATATCACACGCTGCCGCGACAGCACGTCCGCCCTTTGCGATTATACCTGCGGCGACCTCGTCGATGCCCGCCTGATTTATATCGGTAAGCACAACAGCCGCGCCCATCTCAGCGAAGCGCTCGGCAGTCAGTCTGCCGATCCCGCTTGCCGCGCCCGTAATTACCGCTACCTTTCCCGTGAAGTCAAAATTTATCGGATCCTTATAGCTCATAAGATACTCTCCTTTTGCTGCTTGATCAATTTCGTTCTATGCTTTAAGAATACTACAGAACGCAAAAAAATCAATGCCTATGAGATACTATTTTGTCCCTCACGATACTTTTTGTGCTTTATTCAAGAATATTGGTCGTGATAAAGTCAACGCCCATCGAAGCGAGCTGCTCGGCACGCGCGGGATCGTCGACCGTCCAGCAGTTTACCTTTATTCCCTTTTCGTGCATTTTCGCTATATTCTGCGCCGTCAGGGATCTGTGCTGAACGTCCGCATCAAAGCCGTCGCGGGCAAGACGTTCTATTATCTCGTCGGTGACCTCGGCAAAAAGATACTGCACCTCAGCCTCGGCTCTGAGCGCTCTTACCTTCTCGAGGCAAGAGTAATCAAAGGAGATAAACGTGACCATGCCGAGGTATTCCTGTTCCTCTATCAGGCGGATGATCTCTGCCGTTTCGGCTTCGGTGAAATTACTTTTGAGCTCAAGCACGGCGCGCTTTCCGTATTGCTTACAGATAGAGACATATTCCTCAAGCGTGCCGACGCGCAGATCCTCTCTGCTCTTCTCTCCCTTTTTATCAAAAAGAATATGAGACTGCAGCTCCTCAAGCGTGCTGCTCTCAACGTCGAGCTCCACTCCCGCAACTCTCATCAGGCTCGCATCGTGAATAACGGCAAAGCGTCCGTCTGCGGTCCTGTGGATATCGCATTCTATCCCGTAGTAGGAGCGCTCACCCGCCGCAATAAAGGCGGCGTTCGTGTTCTCCGTCTCAAGCCCCGACAGCCCTCTGTGAGCCACGAGAAGCGTGTTTTTCTTGTTGATCTTTACGGTATCCATAACGGTATCCTCCTCTTTCGGTGCGTCGGTCTCCGCCGGTGCTTCGGTCTCGGTTGGCGCTTCGGTCTCCACGGGCGCCTCGGTATCAGTCGGTGCCTCTGTCTCCGTGGGTGCTTCGGTATCGGTCGGTGCCTCTGTTTCGGTCGGTGCTTCGGTCTCGGTCGGTGCCTCTGTCTCGATCGGTGCTTCGGTATCCTGCGCGGTCTGCTCTGCCGTCGGCGGAGGCTCGGTCAGCTTTTCCTTGCATGAAGCAAGGAAAAGGACGCACACAAGTGCGAGCGAGGCTATTATCAATAACTGACGTTTCATCCTTCTTCTCCGATAGTCGTGTCTTTTGTTTAATTATACAACAGGCAGAGAAAAAAGTAAATACCGCACGCAAAAATGGAAAAGCGATAGAAAAGGTGCCCTTTCCGATCGAACGGAAAGGGCGCCTTTTATGTCTTCACTTTCAATAGCACATCTCGTAGCGTGCGCGATTATTTTTACAATTATGCAAAAAGGATAAGCCATGTAGCTCATTCCTTCCCTGTCCATCCCGCAACTATCGTGATAAGAGAGATTGCATCACGGTTGTTGATCTTGCCGTCGCCATTGATATCAGTTATATCAGCCTCAACATCCCAACCCGAAAGGTAACGGATAAAGGTCGTTATATCGAAGTTTGTAACAGCACCGTCGCCATCAATATCGCCTACCACTTTCTCAGTATCAAAAGCATATGCATCGCTTGCGGCACTTTCCTCGCTTATCCAATAGTTGTTTTTCTGTGGGAATGCACGCACGCTGAACGTATATTCACCGTCACCAAAAGATGAAAAATCCGGAGCATACGAATTATTGTAGGTGAAGCACGTCATTGCCTCTTCACCTTCAACATAGAAAGTAACCTTATACGCACCTGCGTTTTCTACAGCATCCCACGTAGCGCTTTTTTCAGTCCAAGTTAGATTTATGGGTGCAGACAGTAATTCGCCCTTTTCTTTTGAGATGGTATTTTCAAAAGAATCGTTGCTTTGTGCAAAGAGCCAATCCACAATACCCGGAGTATCTGCCGCAATTTTCCATATGTTGCTATGGTTTCCTCCGACAACCTCGGTGTACGTGATGTTGCCGCCAATCGCTTTTATTGCCGCAGCCATTGTGCGTGTTCCCTCTACAGGGCTACCTGATTCGCTGGTGTCAAGGTCTCCATGAAACGCCCAGATAGCAATATCCTTCATACGATGAGCCACAGAATGCACGTAATCTTCGGTAGCACGAGAGCCTGAGACAGGTATTGCCGCCGCAAAAACTTCGGGATAAAGAGTCATAAGATTCCATACTGCTCCCGTACCGTTGGACGAACCGCCTAAATATACTTTCGATGTATCTACACGGAAATCGGTGAGGAACATATCAAGAAGCTCTGCCGCCGCACAAAAGTATTTACTGCCGTATGGCTCACCGCTTTCCAAAAAGGCAGCATATGCTTCACTTCCGGGATAAGTATTTACTCCAATAGAAGAATAAAGAGTCCACTCGTAAGGACTCGATGGACATTGCGGAGCAATCATAATACACTCATATTCGCTTTCATATACCGCATTGTTGATACAGTATGCGTTGAGTTGCGCCGTATTATTGGTTCCACGAGAGCCGTTGCCGTGCATATAAAGGAATATAGGATAGTCCTTGCCGCTTGTTTCGTAACCCTCCGGCAAATAGTAGCGGTATGGAAGAACCGTGCCATCAGATGCAGTATAACTTCCGTAAAGGAAAGCATCCTGTATCGCTGTTTTTTCATTTGGATACAATTCTCCCTCGTCTGTTATGATTCTTGTGAAGCCTTCCATTTTTTCCACCACTGTACTGTAATTTGCGAGACCTCTTACATCTGCTACAGATGTAGTTTCTTCTCCTGTAACACTGCCGTCAAAGCGAGTCAAGGTCGATGCGCTGAAATCGCCGCCTGTAATTTTCAGGTTGATATTGCCTGTAAGCTTGCTTATTTTTGCATTTGAATAAATGTTGTAATTAAAAGTACCGCCACTGATGTTCATTTCCACGTTTCCGCCGGTACCTCCATCAGCACCCAAATATACGTTGTAAAGATCTCCGCCCTCGATATTGATATTCGCAGTTCCTGTAAAAGCCTTATCTACATTGCGGCAAAATGCTATAACGATCGCCTTGCCGCTTTTTATTGTAATATTCGTATCATTGTCATACAAAGTGCTGTCAGCATACACCCCTTCCCCCGAAAGCACACCGCCAACTATAACCAGACCTTTCGCAATTGTCTTAAAATCGCTAAAACCGGTCACGGTAATTCCCTCGCCGAAAACAACAGGATTGAACTGTGCGATAAGGCTAAGGTAACTTTTGTTTCCTAGTATGGTGAGATTTTCAAACGTTGTTGCACCGTTTAAAACAAAGCGTATATTGTCTACCGCAAGTGTTCCACCGGTAATTGTGATTTTCCCGCTATGAATAGGTTCTGTAAACTTCGATGTAAGCGTAAGCTTATCCGTGATAAAAATGGTTCCGCCCACATCACCGAGAGCCGCATACGCTTCTGCAAGTGTACCTAAAGGCGAATCCGCAGACGTTCCGTTGCCGGTCCCGCCGTCGCAAACATATACCGTATTTTCAGCCGCAAATGCAGATGTCAGCATAAAAGCCGAAAACACAAGAATTATGCTCACAAGCGTTACAAATAGTTTTTTCATGTTTTTTCTCCCTTGCTTTTATTTTATATATACGCATTTTATAAATGCGTTGGTTTGCGCAGTTCAGATCAATAAAAATCTCAAGTATTTTTGCGTCCTCTATACACATCAATACTTATCTCGGGCAGAGACTGTATTATAGGCATATTTACAAAAGCTTGTTATACGCAATAAATATAAGCGGCAATTCTCTTGGCTGATTCTGCCAACGATGCTATTCTTATATATTCCCGTTTCGTATGAATGCCGCCACCCTCAGTTCCGATATTATCAACACATGGAATTCCGCATTCTGTGATATACGCAGCATCAGATCCGCTGAGGCAAGCACGAGCGTTTAAAGCAGGAATTCCGTTCTCCTTGTAAATCGCGTTCATGCGACTGAGAAGATCGGCGTTTTTTTCTAATAATATCATCGCCGGACGGCAGCTTACCTCCTCCAAATCACAATAGCATCCCGCTACCATCGTATTGCTTGTAATCTCACGAACCTTTTCCTTTGCTCTGTCAAGCTCATCTGTAGTTGAATAGCGTATGTCGGCATAAAAGCAACAATTATCTGCTACGATATTTGCAACAGTACCGCCATGTATTACACCGCAATTACACGTGATACCTGCCTCATCTTTCATTTTTTCGAGCTCAATGATCTTATACGCCGCCTCTGCTATCGCATTTGCCGCTTCAGTACAGCGTGCTGAATGAAGCGATTTGCCATGTACAGTAAAACAGTAGCGCAATATTCCTTTTCGCTGCAAAACAGCTGTGTTTCCTATGCTTCCCTCTAAATTCAAAAAGGCGAGTGAATTACCGGCCTTGCTGCATATATACCTGATCGTAGCCTTATCGCTTGTTGCACTTCCGTTTTCCTCATCTGACTGCAATATCAGATGGATCGGACGAGATCGATACCCACACCTATCCAATGAATCCATTGCCAAAAAAGCCGCAACGATACCGCCTTTGCAGTCCATAACACCCGGTCCGTACATATATTTGTCGTCGCGCTTCACCGCAGGGGAGCCAAAGGCACCGACAGCGTGTACAGTGTCCATATGCCCTGACAAACAAATAGGTTCACCCTTCGCCTCGGAATTTAATGTTATACATACCACGTTTCCGGATATCTTCTGAGCATATACCTCTGTTTTCCAATGAAGCTTTTCTGACATATTCAGCAAGTATGCTCCGACAGCATCAACACCTTCTTTGTAATTTGTAGGGCTTTCGATATTGCAAACATCCTCTAATATGTCTAAATAGGTATCACTTAATTCTTCTATTGTTTCAAATAATCGTTTACATCTTATCAATTTTATCACCGCAAGAAATACTAAACACTTTGGGGGCATCAATTCCTATTCCGTAAATTCTCACACTAGATGCAACTTCTAAAATGCACCGTTGCATTTGCTTTGAGAATTTACTTCAATATTTATTCTTAGTATATAATATTTATACCCCCTTGTAAAGCATGAGATATCATGGTATACTATATTATATAACATATAGTAAACGAGGTATAAAATGGAGATATTACAGCTTAAATACTTCTGCGATGCGGCTCGCAGTGAAAATTTCACAGTCACCGCCAAAAGATTTGGTGTCCCCTCCTCTGCTGTATCTCAAAGCATTCATCGTCTTGAAAATGAGCTTGGCACATCGTTTTTCTTTAGACGTGCAAATTCAATAAAGCTAAATTCCGTCGGAAAAGAATTTTATTCAAAAATATCAACCTCTCTTGCACTAATGGATGATGCTGTAGCTTCTGTTTCCCCGAATAATCAAAAAAAGGAAATCTGCATTTGCATTGATTCAGGGCGCAGGCGTGTACTTAAAGTTATTGAAAAATTCAAAGCAAGTTACCCTGATATCGATGTAAATATAAAACATATCTTTGAGTCGGGCAAAGATGATTATGATATTATTGTTGCAGGAGACGATCTGCCGATCTATAAATACGAAAAGCATTTGATCCTATCAGAATCCCTTGTCATCGCTATTCACAAAAGTAATTCCTTATCTTCTTACAAAAGCCTTACCGTTGATATGCTAAAAAATGAGTCTTTCATCACAATGAATGAACGAAGACCCATGCATACGATAGTAATGAATATTTGCGCTGATTTTGGATTTACTCCACATATTGCGCTACAAAGTGATGATCCTGATTATGTAGGTCGACTTGTATCTCTCGGTATGGGAGTTGCTATCGTACCGGAGCTGTATTCGCATGAGTTTTCGGATAACGTCATATGCTATCCGATAAAAGGATACGCACGCGAAACATACGCATACGTTTCAAACAGGAAACATGTTGCCTCATATATAAATGATTTTTTGCATATGCTGACCGAAGAAAAGAAAAAAGAGTAACACAACTCTACTGCTGCTGTCATAAAAAATAAAACCTCAGGATGACAAGATGGGCAAAGCATAGCATTCCTACGAAAAAGCGTGCAGTGCCCGCCGCCTTCCTCCCGCCTACACTCTCTTTGCCTACAAATCAACGTGCCATTACGGCGTGGCGCAATTACGCAATTTCCTATGCGAAAATAGAAAAGGTGCCCTTTCCGATCGAATGGAAAGGGCACCTTTTATGTAAGAATGAAGATGAAAGCAATTATTATTCGATGATGAATATATCGAGGGTGTCAACGGTGATATTGCCCTCAGAGAAGAGACCGAGCCCTCTGTCGTCCTTATCGGGGAAGACGAGCACCGAGCACGCTGCTCTGCCGCCGTTTGCAAAGACCTCAAGCACGCAATTATCCACGAAGATATCGAGGGTAACATATCCGTCTTCATCCAAAGCGAGTGCTTTTGAATAAACGCCGCCCGTATATTTATAGGTCGGGTTGGATGCAAGGTCACCCGAATCGGTAGTATCCACCGCAAATATTCCGTGTGCGGCATCGTAGTAAACTATAGTCTCGTTCTCATCACCCGCACGAAGCTTGAAGCCGAACACTCCCGCGCCGTCTGCCTTTATCTTAGCTCTGATAATATAGCTCTCTCCGTCAAGCGAAGAAAGAAGCGCATCTGCATCCGAGGAGCCGAGGCTTCCCGAATAGCTGAAGTCCGCATCGGTGCAAAGCTCCGAATATATCTGCTCTGCGGGGAGGCTGGTCAGGAGCATCACGTCGCCGTCCGTTATAAGCCGGTAGACGTATGCAAGAGACATTACGCCGTTCCATTCCTTGTCTCGGAGCACGAGCTTATCGGAGGAGGTGTCTACCATCCAGTTCAGGCTCATGCGCCTTCCCTGCGGATCGTTATAGAAGCTCTGGGTTGCGTACACACTGCTGAACGAGGAGGTCAGATTTATCTCTCTCTTGTCCTGCTCGATCGTATAGACGTACTTGCCGTCCGCCCCCTTTGCAAGAGCTCCGACGGTATACCAGTTACCGCCTCCCGAAAGTATCCATTTTTCATTCTCTCCGTTGCCATCAAGCTCAAGCGGGAAGAAGTCGGGACACTCGGTGACAACGTAATTTCCCGCAGTATCCGTGACTGCCGACTGCCACTCCCACGTGAGAAGGTCGTCGGATGCGAACATCTGTGCTCTGCCTCCGCCTATCATCATAAGCCAGCATCCGCCGTTCGGTCTCGTTTCGTCCTCTATCCAGACGATCTTGGGATCTCTGAACTGAGCGACAACTCCGTAAAACGCGCTCTGCTCGGGCGTGATGACCATTCCGCCGTCAATAAAGCTGTAGCCGCCGTCGGTGGAATAAGCAAGCCACTGAGACTCAACTCCCGAAAAGCCTCTCGAATATATAGCAACGACTCTCTGCTCGGGAGGTGTGGACTCGTCAAACAGTCCCGAGGTGTTATTTACGTCCACTACGGCACAGCCCGATTCGTCGTAACCGAAATCAAGCGCAAAGCCGTGGTGTGTCCAGTTCACGAGGTCAGTCGAGGTGGCGTGTCCCCAGCTCGGAGAGGTCGAGCCGCCTCTGAATTCCTGCTCGTATGACTGAAAGTACGTATGATACGTACCCGTCAGAGCATCGTACCACAGACCGTTGGGGTCTGCAAGGAAGCCGTATTCACGGGTAAGGTGATAGTTCGGTCTGTAGGTATCCTCGCCTCTGTTCGACACCATATCGTAGATCTTCAGACTGTCAAGCGTTACCGTACCGCCGACTGCCGTAATGCTCATTCCGTTTCTGTTGGGGTTGGGGTTAGCGCAAAATGCAGCTGCTATACTTCCGTCCTCGCTGAACACCTCGACGGTGCATCTGTCAATATATACTCTGAGCGATACGACGCCGTCAGCATCGGGAGCAAGAGCTCTTGTAACAACGGGGGAAAATGCCGTCGTGCCCGATTTTGTAAGATCGAAGGTAAGCTCTCCCGCTGCCTTGGAGTAGCTGATATAGGTGGCGTGAGTGCCGTTGGACTTGACCTTAAGCTTGAAGCCGTCAGCGCTTGAAACATCCGCCCTGACGTCTATGACGGCGGCGCTTATCTCCTTGTCTGTGGTAAGCACCTTCTCTGCCGTTGTAAGCTCCGTGCCCGACAGATCTACGTACGCCTCGTCGGGGATAGCGTTCTCTATCTCGCTTACGGGAAGAACGGATATGCCGTACTCACCGCCCGCATTCAGGGTAAGCTTCATTTCCATAGGCAGGCACTGCGCTGCGTTCCAGACCTTGGAGCCTTCAAGCGCACTTGCGCCCCACTCCATGTTCCAGCTCATGATGATACGTCTGCCGTCTGCCGTATTATAATAGCTCTGCGCAGCGTAGCCGCGCGTTCCGTCAAAGAGGGTATGCTTTGCGATAGGGTCAAAGCTGTATATACCGTCGCCGCCTCTCGTAAGGTCGCCGATGACTACGTACTTGCCGCCTGCCGAGAACACCCACTTGGTATCGTCAGGATCGGACTCGGGTGTGAGCGGGAAGAGATCGGGGCATTCGGTGTCTATCTGCACGCCGTCAACTCCGCATATATCCCCTGCAAACGTCCAGTTGATAAGGTCGGGGGACGTGTACATATGCGCTTTTCCGCCTGCGATCACCATAAGCCACTCGCCTCCGCCCTCAAGCGTCTCGTCCTCAAACCAGATAACCTTGGGGTCTCTGAACTGGTTCGTGTACTTATAGGTAGGAATTACAGGCTCGCCGTATTTGGTAAAGCTCATACCGCCGTCGGTCGAATATGCAAGTCCGACGGACACGGAAGAATAGGAAAATAGCGCGACTATTCTTTCCTCGGGTGCTACTGTTTCGTCAAAAAGACCCGATGTATTATTGCGGTCGATAACTCCGCAGCCCGACATGACGTATCCGTACTCGTCGGGAGCCAGCACTACGTGCTGTTCGGTCCAGTTGACAAGATCCTTTGACGTTGCAAGCGACCAATGCGGGCTTGACGTTCTCACTCCGTAGAGCTGATGCTGGTGATAAAGGTGATATTCGCCCGTTTTTTCGTTATATACAAGACCGTTGGGGTCGCCTATCTGTCCGTAGGTAGGTGCATAGTGGTAATAAAGGGCGTCCGCATCGTAGGTCAGCTTCTGCTCTGCCGTCGCATGGCGGTAGAAGAAAAGATGATATACCGCCATATCACCGTCAGCAAGGTCGGTGATCTTCAGCTCATTTTTCTGAATGTTATCGTCTACCGGGATTTCAACTCTGCTTCCGAAGAGCTGTTTACCGTCAAGGTAAGCAAAGCAGCCTTTCGGAAGATCAAGATCGATATACACCTTGTCTTCCCCGAGTGCCACGTCGTAGGCACGGCTGAAATTACCGGACAATGCCGTGTTTTCCTCCGCTCCCTCTATCGAGAAGGCATCCTTGAAATCAACGGTGTTCACGCTTCTGAGCGAGATAGCGGAAAATTCCGCCGTCCTGCCGTTCGTATAAAAGCCTACTCTGCCCGTATCCATTCCTTCAACGGTAACTCTGCCCACTATCTCTGTATCAAGATAGATAACGCATTCACCGCCCGGGAAAACGTCCAATCGAAGCTTTGCCGAAGCGCCGCCTTTGATAGCCGTCAGCACGCTTGACAATGGTGCGTGTTTGAGAACCGTAACGTCGGTCTTACCATCCTCGACTATACGCACGTTGACGTTCTGACGGTTGAGGGCAAACACAAAGTGTCTGCCCGAACCGTAACCGAAGGCAAGTCCCGCCTCGGCTGTGTTATCCGTACCCGTATAGGGGCTCGTTATATTTGCCTCAAGGCTGTAGTAGCTGCCTCCGTCAAAGGTAACGTTCGTCAATGCGTAAGCCCCTGCCGTGCCTGCGTTATTTGCCGAAAGCACGCCGTTCTTGTATGCGTAGCTTCCCGCGCTCACCTCAAGCTGTCCGAAATCAATTTTCTGCGTCTTGATATCCGACGTGGAAAACGCAAGTCTCTGTATCAGGGTTATAGCGTCTCTGTTGTTCATTCTGCCGTCTCCGTTTATATCAAACCAATCGTCTTCAATATCCATATCAAATCCGGCAAGGTATCTGACGGTAAGGGTGAGGTCTGTGTTGTTTATCTCCCCGTCTCCGTCGATATCGGGGCGCATGTCGTATATTCCGCTAAAGGATGCCTCGTCGCAAAGACCCATATCAAGCGCCTTGTAGGCGGAATAGAGATAAAGCTCTATTCTTCCCGAATTCGCGAGTGCCGCCAAACTGCTCGAGCTAAGCACGGCAGAGCCGGAGAAGCCCTTGGTGCTCGTTGAGGTGTCCTCGGTAAAGCTGCCCGAAAGCCCGAAGCCGTTGGTAACGGTTATCTTGATATTACCCGTGCACGCACCGTCGAGGGTGTCCGTACCGGTAAGGAAATATCCGATCCTGCCGCCGTCGATGACAACCTCTGCGCTGCCTATTCTCGCGCCCGCGCCGACGCTTCTGTGACCGATAAATAATTTGCCTACGGAAGCGTCCTCTCCGACATAGATATTAACAGTACCTGTGTAATTCTTCGGGATTCCGCTTCTGCCGCCTCCGATCACCTCAGAGAAATAACCGCCTCTGAGAGTAATGTGTGTGTCCTTTGACGTATCCATCGTCGAGCTTGCTCCCTGATCTCCGCCGACGAGGATAACAGTACCGAGATTACCCGTCATCTCAACGCCGCTCTCTACCGTAATGGGATTGAAGCGCGCGCGTATGACCGTGGTCGTATCTACGTTGACAGTCATATCGTCAAGCGTCAGGGGACCCGATAAAATATAATGTGCACCTGAGTTGAGCGACCATCCGCCTCCGTAGTCTTTACCGTCAAAGACGGAGGTAACGGTATACCTGCCCTCATGCGCGGGCTCGGTGAAATAGCCTGTGAATGCGACCGTGCTCATAAGCACTATCGTTCTGTCAAAGCTTCCGTCCGCATACTGCAATGCGGCGGTATACGTCTTGAAGGGGGAAGCTTCGCTTCCGTTGCCGTTTTCTTCGGCGTTCGTGTCAACGAACACTACAAGTCCTTCCGTTGCATCTATGTATTCGCTATACGTATCTTTGCAGACCGAGCACACTCCCGTGCGAAGTCCGAGCGTATGCTCTCCGGGCTCTGCTACGGTATATTCGTAGCTGTGTCCGAGGGGATCTGCAAGCTTCTCCGAGCAGACGGTACATACAGACGGCTCGGTGCAGGTCGCCTCTGTCGGTGTATGTCCCGAGGTCGGGATCGTTTCTGTATAAGAATGACCGCAGCTTCTGCAGGTATAGGTGATGCTTCCCTCGGTAACGCAGGTAGACTCTACTCTCTCTACCGCATAGTCATGACCGAGAGCGGGAATATACGTATCGTCGTAGTAAGTTCCGTCAGAGGAGCAGATATGTCTTGTGTATCCCTGTTCTGTACAGGTAGGAGCTATGATCTCCGTTTTTTCGTAATCCTTGCCGTCCGCCTTGATGATGACGGTCGTCTGAATACCGCAGCGGGAGCATTCGTATCTGATCTCACCGTCATTGCCGTCTGCAGGCTCGGTCCTGCCAAGCTCCACCGAGAAGTCATGTCCGAGAGGATCGGTATAAGAATCCGAATCTATACGCTTATCCCCGCAGTAGATACATTCAAGCGAGGTATAACCGCTCTCCGTGCACGTAGGCTCGGTGACGGTCTTGTCGTAATAGCAGTAATCCATCCCGCCGAGGATCAGCTCTGCCATCTTCTCATAGCCGCCGTTTTGCAGGTGGAGCTTGTCGGTGTGGTAATACTTATACTCACCCGATGCCATATCCTCTTCCCCGTACGGAAGCATAAGCTCGTACAGGTCGATCAGCTTAACGTAGGAATACTCTGCCGCGACCTCGCGCTGTGCGGGTACTATGATATTCTCGACCGCATACGCCGCCTGAGCATGATCGTATCTTGCAATAGCGGTGGTAAGGTATACTACCGCATCCGGAAATTCGGCGTGGCAGTATTCTATAAGTGCGCCGAGAGATGCCTTGTAGGTATTCTCGCCGTACTCGTTATATACACCGCCGTCATATACGTGTCTCCAATCGTTTGTGCCGAGTGCGATAACGACTGCATCCGCATCACCGAAGCTGCGTGCAAGTCCCCACGAGCTCGAGCCGTAATAATTTGACGAACAGGCAAAGTACGCCTTTGATCCTCCGTAGCCGAAGTTGCCCGCGATACCGCCTCTTCCGAGCATTGCATCAAGGTAAGCGGGGTACGTGAAGTTGTAGGTGCCGTAAGTATATCCGTCAACCGTCTCCGTTGCAGTTCCCGCCCCCTGCGTGATAGAGTCACCGATACAAACAACTCTCAGGGGCTGTTGCGCTGCGTTCTCTTTGCCGTTGATAATATCAAAGCCCTCGCTCGCAACGCTGCCCGTGATCCTTGTTCCGCCTATAAAGCTGCGCTCGATAAACTTAAAATCATCGGCAAAGCTGCCGCCCGTGACGTTGATATCGAGCGTGCCGTTGTTGGGGTTATCTCCGTCGTTCATGGCGCTCTTGAAGATACCGCCCGCAAACTCACCGCCGGATATGTTTACCGTTGCATCGACCTCTACCCTCGCATCCTCGAAAAAGAATAGTCCGTGCGTAGTGTTGTTGGTATATACACCCATTCTTCCGAGAACATACATCGGAGTATCAAAATATCCGCCCGTGATATTGACGGTAAGCGTACCCTTATGGATATTCATACCTATCATCTGGAAGGCGTTGCAGGCGATATCATCATCTCTGATATCGGATACAAAGCGTACGTTACCACCTGCGGTAAGGGTCATATCTCCGTAGTGCGTGCCCACGCTCGCTACGTTTCCGCCCCTTGCGTTTCCACCGATGTAAGTATAGAATTCGCCGCCGAGAAGCGTGATAGTCTGATCGTCATAGTAACTTACGGCACGAGGGCTCAACCCTCCCTCAGCTGCCGCTGCAGCCGACACGAAATTACCTGCAAAAAGACCCATAGGAACCGAGCCGTCTGCCGTGCGGACACTCTCGGTGAAGGTAACGCTATGACCTCTCGCGTAAATATTTCTCTGTGCCGTATTCGAGAAGGTGATATCGGTAAACTCGGTATCAGAGCCGAGATAGATCGCACCCGCCTGTCTGAAATAAGCGCCGTTCGTCTCGGCAAAATCCGTAGTACTGTCGCTGGTGGTAAACGTGATCTTACCGTTCGTCTCGGGGATCTCAAGACCGCCCGACGCTTCATACGGCGAGGTGATAACTATCTCACCGCCGTCCTCACCGAGAGCCGCAACTGCATCTATAAGGCTAAAGAGCGGCTTGTCGGCGCTGAGTCCGTCATTTGCCCACGAGCCTGTCGCCGTATCAAGGTATACTCTGTCGATATCCTCCGCGAATTCAACTCTGTATGCGGAACCCGCGGTAGTGAAGTTCGGCCACCAATCAGCCGTACCAACAGAGAAGGTAACGTCGGTTATCTTCTTTCCGTTCATAAAATAGTATTTGTGGTATCCCGACATTCTTGCGGTAGAAAGCGCACCCGTGATAGTGCCTCCCGAATATACGAGCACCGTTCTGCCGTTTGCCTTATTGCCGTAGCCCGCGCCCGCATACATCTTGTTTATCGTACCGCCGCTGATATTATAGGAAACGAGATCGAAGTTAAGCACCTTGCCCGAGGGGACGTTTCTCGCTGCGCAAAGACCTCTGTCCGTGCCGTTTACCGCACCTGCGCTTACGTTGACGTATACTCTGCCGAAATCACAGGAATCGGGTGCGGAATAACCTATCGCCGCATACGCATCTCCCTTGACGGTCGTTCCCGCAAGGTTTATATACATTCTGTTGACCTTCATCGAAACGCCCACGGCAGAGGTTCCGTACGAGCCGCCGCAGAAAACGTTTATCGTTCCGCCGCTCGCAGTGACGTTCATTATATCTGCCTTGATATTTCCGCGGTAAGCTCCGCCCGAGAAGTTGTTGGCTACGTTTCCGCCCGCAAATTCAAGAGTCATAACGCCGCAGGCGGCATCCGTCGTATCCATCGAGATACCGTTTAAGAAGGTAAAGCTTCCTGCGTTTATCTTAGTCGTGATATCACCGAGATAGGGTGTCGTTCCTTGATACGAACCGCCCTGGAACGCACTCTTGAAATTACCGCCGTTTACCGTGATATCGGCACCCGAGTAGACACCGTTAGTCGGCTTTGTCGCAACGCCCGCAAAATACGTAGAGAAGGTAGGCGTGCCGTTTATCTCTATATAGTTATGGCCGAAGGTTCCGCCGTTTGCGTTATACGTAGCACCGGCAACCGAGCCTGTAAACGTACCGCCGTTTATCTCTATATAGCTGTTTCCGTATTTTCCGCCGACCGAATTGACTGCCTTACCGATCAGGAAGGCGACCGTGCCGCCGTCTACCGTGATATAGCTGTCACCGAGAGCGGCAAACTCAACGTCGGATTCCTCCGACGCGACCTTGGCATTTCTTGAAAAGCCCGCAACCGTCGAATAAGTACCCGACTTTATTATGATATGTGTATCCTGAGTGTAGAATCTGTCAGCCGCTGCGGGTTCATCCGTGCAATCAAGAAGTCCCGCGATGCTCAGATCGCAGTTTGCAGAGATCCCCTCTCCCATGGTGATAAAGTTGCCGAGAGCCGAGATCATGATATACACCGGACAATCGAAGCTCACGTTCTCAAACGTCGTTTTTCCTCCAAGCTTGTAGTGGCAGAAAGCCGACGTTTTGCTGTTTGCCGCAAATGCAAGCTTCGCCCCGCTCTCGCGGTAGTCAACGCCGCCGTACACAGAGCTCACGTATACAAGCCCCGTATGCCCGGGTTCAACGTAAGCACCGTCCTGCGCCTCACCAAACTCCACGCTGCCGCACACGACCGCAGTACCGCCGCCGTCCCCGAGCAGTTCTATTGCTCGGCGGAGCGTCCTTACAGCACGATCTGCGCTCTGTCCGCTGTTTGCATCGTCGCCCGCGTCGGATACGAATATCACCGCATCCGAGGTAAGCTCCGGCTCCGTGTTATCCGCCCTTTCGGTCTCTGCCTCAACACCCGCATTCTCCGCCTCTTGCACCTGCGCAAACGCGGCAGGAGAAAAACAACCGAGTGTCATCAAAAGAGAAAGAACTACCGACAGTATTCTTTTCGTTTTCATAAAATGCCTCCTTGACAAGTATATCCTATATGCTTATAATAAACAAAAAGAGGCTATATGAAAATGTTTCAATACTATAGAGACTTGTCGTAATGCTTGATTGGGTGTTGTGCATTTTTCACAAAAATACTTGTAACAAGGCAGAATATTGGCTTAGCAACACAACTTATCAAAAACAAACTATCCGTTCGTCGAAGAAAGAGCCAAAAAATGCTTGACACATACAAGGGCAAGGAGGCGTAAGATTGGAAGACTTTTTACAGGTGCTGTTGCATAAAGAATTCAAGCTGATCACTCCCGTAAATTACGGTTTTCAAAAATGTCCTCCGTCAAATCCCGCAGGACCGCTCGTGCGTGATTTCTGGATGCTTCATTACGCTCTCGCAGGAGAGGGGGAGTATCACGCATCCGGCGTCAAATACAGGCTGACTCCCGGAAAATGCTTTATCATCCGTCCCTCCGAGCCTCACTTTTACCTCTCTGACAGCAACCACCCGTGGACGCTCGTTTGGATAGGCTTCCGCTCGGAGATACAGCTGCCCGATATCTTCTACAAGGAAAGGATGTTCGACGCCCTTGAGCTCGAGGACGTATTTCTGTCCGTGCTGAAAGCTCCCGACGGCGAGCGGAAGGAGGCGTGGGTGGCAGGCAAGATATTCGAGATCCTCACGCTGCTCGGAGAGCACGACGGGCTTCCCGCAAAAGCTCCCACTCCCGCCGAGTACGCCAAGCGGCAATTAGAGGAAAGACACGTTTCGGTCAATATCGAAGAGCTTGCACGCGAGATGCACTTCAACCGTTCGTACCTGAACGTCCTATTCAAAAACGAGTACGGAACGTCTATGCAGAATTACCTCGTAAATTACCGTCTCAACCGTGCCGCAAAGCTGATGCAGGAATTCGAATACTCGCCGTCACAAGCGGCAGTTGCCGTCGGATACAGCGATATATACAGCTTTTCAAAGCTGTTCAAAAAGCATATAGGCATCTCTCCCGCAGAATACAAAAAAAGATCCGGAAAGTGGTTTTCCTTCCGGATAGACAAAAATACGGGGATGTAAAAACCGAAAAAAGCACTGTCATAATAAAAAATACGCCTCCCTTATGCGGATCTGCATTCGGGAGACGTGTTTTTTGTTTGCGCGGGGTCAGGTCTCTGCCTTCCACAGACCGTGGAGATTGCAGTATGCGTAAGCTGCGAGGGGCTTTTCGTCTGCGAGTGCGAACTTGACCACGGGAGCCTTACCTACCTCGAGGCACTTGCGCTGACCGCCCTTATCAGTCTGGAGATATACCCAGAGAATACTGTGCTCCTCTGCCATAGGATGCTCGACAGCACCGATAGTCACGGTAACGGTATCGCCGTCAAGCTCAACTACGGGAATATGCTTTTCACGGCTCGCCTCAACTACACCTGCCTCAAGCTTGGTCATCTTCTGACCGCAGCACATCATAGGCACGCCTGCGTCGTTTATCATCCCGATAAGATTCCCGCAATGCTCACAAATATAAAATTTGTTGTTATCACACATAATATGATACCTCCCAAAAAATTTGTTTTTATCAGTATATCATAAAACATAACTAATATCAAGAAGCAAGAGAAAAACGCTGTAATTTTCTTTCTTCAAAAGAACAGTATGATTCCGCTGATCATCATCCCGATATATATCATACGCTTGAATTTGTCTGAATCCATCCTGTCAAACACGAATTTTCCTAAATGATCTCCCGCCATGCATCCCGCTATACCGAAAAGCGCGTAAAGCAAAAGCTCAGCAGTCAGAATTCCGTTCACGGCACGCGTGGCGGTCGCGTATATATTCGTCACGCAGAAAAAAAACTGGACCGTCGCAAAATACGTAAGCTTGTCGGGGGTAGCGCCCGTGAGATAAAGCACCACGGGAGGGCCGCCCGTCGAGAAAAGTCCGTTGAGAGTTCCTCCGAGCGTTCCCGCTATTATACCGTTCGGGACGGTAGGCTTCAGAGTGAAGCGGCTGTTGAAAAAGATAAAATACACACCGAGCGCTATCAGCACGGCACCGAGCAAAAGCTCGAACGTCTTTCCCGACACCGACTTTGAAAAATGCACGGCAACGGGGATCGATACGAGTGCCGCACAGAGCATCGGCAGGACGGTTTTGTATGAAATATTCTTTCTGTAACGCACCGAATTATAGGAGGACGTCACAAGAGAAAGCAGTGCCGATATAGCTGCAGCCGCAGTATGCGAGGGCAGAAAGTGCGGCAAAAAGGTCATTGCAAAGATGCCGAGCCCAAAGCCGCTGACGCGCTGAACGAATCCCGCGCCCGCGCCGACAAGCATCAGAAGTATTATATGCAAGGGCTCCATCTCACCGCCTCCTCAGCGTATACTACGCTTTTTTCAATAATTTCTTACTTTGCAGGGCACGCGGCGCTCTCCGCGCTTATGCCATGGCTGTTCTTCTGCGGGTATGCGCGCACGGTAAAGCTGCACGCGCCCTCTCCCGAAATTTCGGGGGGCGCCTCAATGAAGGTCTTGTATGTAAAGCAGGTCTTTACCTTCTCTCCGTCGGAATAGAAGGTCACCTTGTAGGCGCCCGCGTCCTCGACCGCGTTCCAGGATGCGGTGCTACCGTTCCACAAAAGCCCTTCGGGAGCGGGCAGAGGTCTGCCTCTCTTTCCGTCGAGGGTGTTCTTGAAATTATCGTTCTTCTGCGAGAAGAGCCAATCAACGAGCCCCTCGGTATCAGCCGCGATCTTCCAGATATTGCTGTGATCTCCGCCCTTTACCTCGGTGTATCTTATATCCGCGCCGACCTGCTTTGCCGCGGCGTAAGTAACGCGCGTTCCTTCGGTGGGAACGACGTTATCCACGTCCCCGTGGAACGCCCAGATCGCGATATCCTTGTATCTGTGCGCCACGGAATGTACGAAATCCTCCTCGGCGCGTGCGCCCGAGACGGGTATGCCCGCCGCAAAGACCTCCGGATAGAGCGCCATAAGATTCCACGCCGCTCCCGAGCCGTTCGAGCCTCCTCCGACGTATATGCGCGAGGTATCCACGCGGTAATCGTGAAGAAATACGTCAAGCAGCTCAACGGCACCGCGAAAATACTCGCTTCCGTAAGGCTCACCGCTCTCTAAAAATTCCGCGTACACCTCGGTGCCGGGGTAGACCATGTCCTCCTTGCGCTTCTTTCCGTAAAGCGTCCACGCCTTGGGTGCAGCTGCGCACTGGGGTGCGAGAATGATACAGTCGTGATCGCTTGCAAAAACCGCGTGGTTGACGGAATAGAACTTCAGCTGTGTCTCGTTGTCGCTTCCGCGCGAGCCGTTTCCGTGCATATACAAAAACAGCGGGTACTCCTTCCCGCTCTCGGCATAGCCCTCGGGCAGGTAATAGCGGTAAGGGAGCAGCGTACCGTCGGATGCCGTGTAGCTTCCGTATTCGAACGCCTCGCAGGGGGTCTTGCCCGCCTTGCCGTTTGCTTCTCTTTGCATAGTCCACCTCAAGTTGATAATTATTACGTAATACGTTTATACCAGCATTATAGCATACCGCACGGGCGTTGTAAAGAGACGGTGATGCTTATTTATATGAGAAAGTGCCTGACGGCACTCTGCTACGCTCATGATCGTTTCATTCAAAGTCACAGCCCCGCTGTCATTCTTGAACGGAGCGTAGCGGAGTGA
>JAZMZS010000028.1:0-3730 GCA_045586105.1 Eubacteriales bacterium
AGCAGGAAAAGATGACGAAATGATATATTCAAATTATCACACGCACACCACCTTCTGCGACGGAGCTGACACGCCTGAGGAGCTTATAGAAAAAGCACTTGAGCTCGGCTGTCCCGAGATAGGATTTTCGGGACACAGCTACACCTACTTCGACGAAAGCTGGTGCATGTCACGCGAGGAAACAGAGGCTTACCGTGAGTGCGTTCTGCGCCTGAAGGAAAAATATGCGGGCAAAATTAAAGTCCTGCTCGGGATAGAGCAGGATCTGTGGTCTGAGGAGCCGACCGACCGCTATGACTTTGTTATAGGCGGGGTGCATTACGTAAAGCACGGACGTGATTTTCTTCCGACGGATGAATCGGCTGAGCTTACGCGCAGGATAGTTGAGGAATACTACGGCGGGGACGCACTTTCATTCTGTGAGGAATACTACGAAAACGCTTCTCTGCTCTACGAGAGGACGAGATGTGATATTATCGCGCACCTTGATATTATAACAAAGTTCAACGAGCGCGACCCGCTGATCGACATCTCGCATCCGAGATATACCGAGGCGGCAGAAAGAGCACTTGACATTCTCTGTGCCGCACCTGCGAGCTTTGAGATAAACACGGGGGCGGTCTCGCGCGGATACAAAAGCGAGCCCTACCCGAGCGCTTCTCTTATCAAAGCAATAAAAGCAAGAGGAGGCAAGCTCGTGCTTTCCTCCGACTGCCATGCAAAGGAAGCGCTGCTGTTCGGGTTTGATGACTATTCGAAATACATATAAGCAAGATAAAAGGTTGAGACCGAGACGGTCTCAACCTTTTTCGTATTCGGTTAAAGCGGGCTTAGTCCTCGTAACCGAGAGAAGAGTTCATTAGATCCGTATAGGAGGTGTAGCCGATAATCGCAACGACCTCCTCGTCAAGCTTCTTGCCCTTCTTGCCCTTGGAGATATAGAGATCTCCCTTGTAGGTATTGAGGCTGTAATCGTACAGATACAGTATTCTTCCGTCGGGAGTGAAGGTAAAGCTGTGTACATCATCCGAGATAGGTGTGCTCTTACCCTTCAGAGTAGCACACTTGAGCATTCCCTGCTGCTTTTCGGAATTGTAATCTACGTAATACACAAGCTTGTTCATATCCTTTGAGTATCTGCAGGAATAGAGCTTAACGTCGGAATCTATAGCCTTCTTGTTTACGTAGAGCTCGCCCTCGGATTTCTCTGTATTGACATCCTTGTAATACACGTACTTGCCCGATTCAAGTCTCATGATGCTTCCGTAATAAACATCGGTATCTACAGCCTTGCTCTCACCGACCTTGCCCGAGATCTTTGCCTCAAAGAGGTCGCCCTCTCCCTTTTCGGATACGTCGGAGAGATAGTAGAGGACCTTGCCGTCCGCGGAAACATAAACTGTGGAAATATCCTCAGCGCCCTTGATCTCGTGCTTTTTGTCCTTGATGACCACGCCGTACTCGGGCTCGTCAAAGAGCTTCTGCATCTTGTCATAGAAGTTCTCGGAGGTGAGCTTATCCACGTCGACCGACTCAAGATCGTAATAAGCATACACGATCACGGGCTTGTCGATCGCATAATCCTCAACGCCGGATATATCAGCGATCTTGACAGAGCTCTTTCCGTTGTAATAGAACAGCTCCGAATTGTCAGCGCCCATGCTCTGTACGTAACGGTCAAACTCCTTCTGAGCATCAAAGGAGGTTCCGTAGGAAGGAGCCATGCTGTCGGTGCCTTCGCTTGTTTCCTTCTCTGCCGCTTCCTTGACGGAGTAGTAGATCTCGCCGGAATCGTATACGTAGAAAACGTCATTTACGTCACCTGCGATCTTGACCTTTTCCTTCTTGCCGTTCTTTGTATACAGAGTACCTTCCTTGAGATAGCAGAGCTTAGAAAGTGATTTGTCTGAGCTGCATATCTCATCTACAAGGCTGTCGAGCTTGACCTTATCCTTGCCCTTCTGCTTCAGATAAAGGTCTCCGTCTGCCGTAAGATATATGATCTTCTTACCGTCCTTGCTGACAATGAAGCTCTCAACGTTGCTCGCTATCTTTTCCTTATCCTTGAGATTATGCTGGTAAAGCACGCTCTCGTCGCCGTCCTTGGTATAGGTTACCAGATTTCCCTTTTCATTGATAACGTATCTTTTTATACCCGAGTCTATCTTGACAGGGTCCTTTTTGAAGTTGCCGAGATTTCTCATGCAGAGCTGAACACTGTCATTGACCTTGTCTATGTAGAACAGCCTCTTTCCGTCCTCGCTGAGGGTAAAGAAGTAGGATGATGTACTGCCGAATTTAGAGAGCTGCTCGTTGGTCGCTCCCTCATTAAGCTCGGAGGTGACCTCCTTCGCCTTGCCCGAGAGCTTGGAATAATAGACCTCCTCGTCCTTGATATAGAGAGCATATTTCGCATCCTTGGCGCCTCCCAGAAGCAAGGAAGCAACAATGATGATCAGCACAAGTGCCGCTACAGCTATCGCTCCTATAAGAAGGAACTTCTTAGGTACAGATGAAAGCTTTTCCTTTATCAGGGCAACAACGTCGGGCTTGTCTCCCTTTTCCTTTTGGGGCTGTGCGGGAACAGGCTGCTGTGCAGGGGCAGGCTGTGCGTTTCCCCATGCGCCTTGCGCAGGCTGAGCCGGACGTGCGGGTTGTGCCGCAGGTGCTCCCCATCCGCCTTGTGCAGGCTGTGCCGCAGGTGCGGGCTGAGCAGCAGGTGCTCCCCATCCGCCTTGTACAGGCTGTGCCGCAGGTGCAGGCTGTGCCGCAGGTGCAGGCTGTGCTGCGGGTGTGGGCTGAGCGGGTATCATAGAACCGCATCCGTCACAAAAACGAGTGCCGTCAGCCAATTCTTTTTTACATACAGGACATATAATCATATTGACCCTCCTAATGGCAGAATGAACAAAAGGAGATGCGATGCAGGATCAAATGACCCTGTCTCCATTTTGCTTCAAGCATATTATATCAAACCTACACATATAAAATCAACTGTTTTATTCAAAATTTATAGCATTATCACAAAAAAACAGCATCCGCGGCATTTCCGTGATGCTGTTTTTTGCACATTTACTGTTAATTTACGTCTCAATACAGTGATGCGACATACCTCGCAGCAGCAAGAGCAAGATCACGCGGAAGCATTCCTACCTCTCCAAGCTCTCCTCTGAGAAGGTCCGCGGCGGCTCCGTGAACATGCGCTCCGAGCGCTGCGGATATTGCGGGCGGAATGCCCTGAGCAAGAAGGGCTCCGATCATTCCCGAGAGAACGTCACCGGACCCTCCCTTGGCAAGACCTGTATTTCCAGTAGTATTGATGTATCTGGTGCCGTCGGCTGCAGCAATTACGGTCGCCGCCCCCTTGAGAAGCACGGTGATCCCGCACTTTTCCGACAGATCGCAGGCGCTCTTGTATCTGTCGCGCACTATGCTGTCCACGTCACGGTATACCAGACGTGCAAATTCCTTCGGATGAGGGGTGATCACTATATCTCTCGCCGCGTGCTCGAGAAGTGTGGTATCTCCGTCGAGAGAATTAAGTCCGTCCGCATCTATCAGAAGCGGGCATCCGACAAGGGATGATAGCAGCTCTATAAGCTTCTGGACGTTTTTGTGCGCGCCGAGACCGCAGCCTATAACTACCGCATCGGCATCCACCGACTGCAGCAGAAGCTTCTCATATATTCCGTTGTCCCATTCGCTGATCTCGGGCACTATCCTGAATATG
>JAZMZS010000029.1:0-9237 GCA_045586105.1 Eubacteriales bacterium
CTATTTACATTTCAGAAAAAATATAATATAATATATTATTAGCATGGATAAGTGTACCATAGCTTTTAAAATTCGATCCACCGACGGGAGGACAAAGAAATGAAAAACAAAAAAGAAGAATTATCGCAATACATCGACGCTCTGTCGTGTATGATCGGCGATGCCGCCGTCCGTGGAAAACGATGTATCAGCTACGCGAAAAACGAGATAAGGGCGGATATCAAGGCGTTCCGTGAGAGAGACCCTGCGGCAAGGTCGGATCTCGAGGTTGCTCTGCTCTATTCGGGCTTTCATGCTGTGATCGCCCACAGGGCGGCGCACGCGCTCCACAAAAAGGGGTATACGCTTACCGCACGTGCGATCTCACAGGGTGCTAAGCTTATCACGGGCATAGAGATACACCCCGGCGCCACGATAGGCAAGAACTTCGTGATCGACCACGGTGCGGGCGTCGTGATCGGCGAGACCGCCGAGATCGGCGACAACTGTACCCTTTATCAGGGCGTTACGCTCGGCGGTACGGGTAAGGACACGGGAAAGCGCCACCCTACCCTCGGCAACAACGTCATGGTCGGCTGCGGAGCAAAGGTGCTCGGTCCCTTTAAGATAGGCGACAACTCCAAGATAGCGGCAAACGCCGTCGTGCTGAAGGAGGTCCCCTCGGATTCCACCGCTGTCGGCATTCCCGCTAAGGTGGTCCGCACGGGAGGCAAGAGGATAGTAGACGAGCTTGACCAGGTAACCATGCCCGACCCTGTTGCGCTCGAGATAAATGCGCTCAAGGAGCGTATCGCACAGCTCGAGCAGATGCACGCACCAAAAGAAGAGCAAAAGGATGCTCAGCCGCAGCAGCAGACCGAGGATAACACGATCACGGTAGACGGAATAGACGTCGATCTCGACGATCCCGTCATCCGCGAGATATTCGATAACGATTAACAAACGAACAAAGAAAAGGAATATATATATGTTACTCTACAACTCACTCACAAGAAAGAAAGACGAATTCTACACAAATGAGCCCGGCAAGGTCAAGATGTACACCTGCGGACCCACCGTATACCATTACGCTCATATAGGAAACCTGCGCACCTACATCATGGAGGATATTCTTGAAAAATACCTCAGATATGCAGGCTATGACGTTACCCGCGTCATGAACATCACCGACGTCGGACATCTTTCCTCGGATGCCGACACGGGCGAGGACAAGATGCTCAAGGGCGCTAAGAGAGAGAAGAAGACGGTCATGCAGATAGCCGAATTTTACACTCAGGCGTTCTTCTCCGATATGGAAAAGCTCAACATCAAGATGCCCGACGTGGTAGAGCCCGCGACCAACTGCATCGACAGATATATCGACATGGTCACCAAGCTCCTCGCAGACGGCTATGCCTACGAGGCGGGCGGGAACATTTACTTCGACACCTCAAAGCTCCGTGAGTATTACGTATTCAACAACTTCAACGAGGATGACCTCGCCGTAGGCGTGCGCGAGGGCGTCGAGGAGGACACGCAGAAGCGCAACAAGTGTGACTTTGTGCTCTGGTTTACCAAGTCCAAGTTCGAGGATCAGGAGCTGAAGTGGGATTCTCCCTGGGGCGTAGGCTATCCCGGATGGCACATCGAGTGCTCCTGCATAAGTATGAAGCACCTCGGTGAGTATCTCGACATTCACTGCGGCGGTATCGACAACGCTTTCCCCCATCATACAAACGAGATCGCACAGTCCGAGGCTTACACGGGTCACAAGTGGTGTAACTGGTGGTTCCACGTTCATCATCTCAACACCACTGGCGGTAAGATGTCAAAATCGAAGGGTGAGTTCCTCACCGTTTCCCTGCTCGAGGAGAAGGGCTACGATCCGCTCGTATACCGTTATTTCTGCCTTAATTCCCACTACAGAAAGTCGCTCGTCTTCTCCTGGGAGGGACTTGACAACGCGGCTCTCGCATACAACAAGCTTGTAGCAAAGATCGCCGCGCTCACCGACGAGGGCGAGTATGACGAGGCTGCGGCAGCAGAGCTCAAGGCTAAATTTGCGGCGGCGTTTGACAACGATATCAACTGCGCGCTCGGCGTGACCTGCCTCTATGACGTTCTCAAGGCAAAGACGAACGGTCACACCAAGCTCGCGCTTATCGCGGACTTTGACCGCGTTCTTTCGATAGGTCTGATCGAAGCGGCAAAGAAGGTAAAGGCACAGGCACCCAAGGCAGACGCTCCCGCGGTGCTTGAGGTACCTGCTGAGGATCAGTGGATTGCGGATGCGATCGCAGAAAGAGCGGCGGCAAAGAAGGCGAAGAACTACGCTGAGGCAGACAGGATCAGAGCCGAGCTGCTCTCAAAGGGCGTTACCCTCACCGATACCGCTCAGGGAACGACGTATACGAAGGCATGAGCTTGAAGTAACAGGTAATAAGTAACAGGTAATAAGTAATAAGTAAGGAAAAGATCATCCTGCCGACGGCAGGATGATCTTATATAAGGTATTATGAAGGACAACAAACCGAAGTTTATCGTAATAGAGGGCGTTGACGGAGCGGGCAAGACCACGCAAATTAAAAAGCTCGCAGAAGCTCTTATCTCTCAGGGCAAGCGCGTATTTATTACGAGCGAGCCCACCTGCAAGGCGCAGAGCCACGCGCCGACGGCGGTTGGCTCTCTTATAGGGGACGTTCTGCTCGGCAGGACAGAAATGACGCCGAGCGGCATGGCGGCGCTTTTTCTCGCAGACCGCATCCTGCACAACACCGATCCCGAAAACGGGATCAAGGCGGCGCTCTCGCGGGGTGAGTGGGTAATTTGCGACAGGTATTATTACTCCTCCTTTGCATATCAGGGCAAGGACACGGATCTCGACTGGGTCATCAGGCAAAACCTCGACTGCCCCGATATACTCAAGCCCGACGTATGCATTTTCCTCGATCTTGCACCCGAGGTCGCAAGAACGCGCCGAGACGCGCGCGAAACGGCGCAGGAGATCTTCGAGCGTCCCGAGGTAAAGCAAAGCTCTATCAGAGACACCTTTCTTTCGGTCTTCGGCAAGCTTGATGACAATATAAGAATAATCGATGCCGACGGCAGTATAGACGAGGTCGCGCAGAGGATACTCGCCGCAGTTGAAGAATAAAAAGAAAGTGCCCTGACGTCACTCTGCTGCGCTCCAACCCCGCTATGTATAATGCTTCAACCCCGCTGTCATTCCTGAACGGAACGCAGTGAGCGAAGAATCTGAGCGGGAAGACATAGTAGATCTCCGACTCAGATCCTTCGGGCACAAGTGCCCTCGAGGATGACAGTCGGGAAAGTGGGTTTGCAAATCACTTTTTGCGCAGTTTCCTATGCGATAAATAACAGTCCCGAAAACCGTCTATGGATCTTCGGGACTGTTTTTTTACATTCTTGTACATATAGTTTCGAGGTACTCAAACTCGACCTTCTGCCTTGCAACATCCGCAAAGCGCACGCGGATGCGGACATCATCCCCCGGGGAGATGACGTTTTCCTTTGATGCGAGAGTTCCCATCGTTTCGCTGTAGCGGTAGTAGCCCTGGAGCGTTGACACGGGAACGAGCCCCTCGCAGGTGTTGGATAATGCGCAGAAAAATCCGAACGGCTGGACCGAGACCACGCGCGCATCGAATTCCTCGCCCTCGTGCTTTTTCATATAAACGGCACGGTAGAGATCGGCTATAGCGCGCTCGGCGTTAAGGGCTCTGAGCTCGTTCTCGGACGAGCGGATAGCGCTGTCACGGGCAAACGCGGCGTATTTCCGCGCCTTCTCCGCGCCATCGGAAAGATAGACCGACAGTATCCTGTGCACCGACAGGTCGGGGTATCTTCTTATAGGCGAGGTAAAATGCGCATAGTAGTCGAGCGCAAGACCAAAGTGAGGCTGCCTGAGCTCCGAGTATCTCGCCTTCATAAAGGAACGGAGCATTATATCGCTTATCACATCGGCTATCCCTCTCTCGCGCGCCTGATCGAGAATATGCGAATACGAGAGCGCACTCACATCCCCCGAGGCAAGGGCTTCTGCGTTCAAGCCGTAATTTGCGCACGCGAGCATGAAGCTCTCGAGCTTTTCTTCATCGGGGGTCTCGTGAATTCTATAGACACAGGGAAGCTCCCGCGCGCTCATATAAAGAGCGACCGCTTCATTTGCAAGAAGCATGAACTGCTCTATCAGCCTCTCTGCATCTCCGCGCTCGCGGCGCACTATCTCCGCGGGCTCGCCCGATTCGTCAAGTATTATCTGCGCCTCCGCACTCTCGAGCTCAACATATCCGCGCTCGAGAGCGATACGCTCGCGCAGCCTGTAAAGCTCGTGCATATCCGAAAGCATCGGATACACACGGGCGTACTTTTCGTAATACACGCTTTCCCTGCCCTCAGCCATGAGCGCATTCACCTCGGAATACACTCCTCTGACGGCAGAGCGGATGATGCTCTTGAATACTCTTGCTTCCTTCAGTCTTCCCTCTCTGTCAAGGGTGATACGGGCGGTCATGGCGTACTTGTCCTCTCCCGCATTGAGCGAGCAGGCGCCGTTTGACAGTGCTCTCGGAAGCATCGGAACTACCTTGTCCGTAAAATATACGCTCGTGCCGCGGCGCATCGCCTCGCGGTCGACCTCGCCGCCGCCTCTGACGTAATGCGACACGTCCGCTATATGGACCCCCAGCTCCCAGCCGTCCTCTGTTCTCGTAAGCGAAACGGCATCGTCAAGGTCCTTTGCATCCTCCCCGTCAATGGTCAGGATAAGCTCGTCTCGCAAGTCTTCCCTTCCCTCGGGCGACAGCCTCTGCGATGCGGTCCTTTCCGCTTCCTCGAGGACCGCATCCGAAAATTCGGTCTCTATGCCGTTGGCTGTGAGTATCTGAGTGTAGTTGGCTCTGCGGGAATCGGCGGCGCCGAAGACCTGCGTTATTCTGCACAGCGCGACACCCTCTCTGTCGGGCAGACGGGTCACTACCGCTCCGACAAGCTCCCCCTCTGCCGCGGGGATATCACCCACGGGGCAAAGCTCAAAGCCGTAACGCTTTGAGCTCGGCAGAACTCTGAGCACGCTCTTTCTTCCCTCGCGCATCTTATAAAGCACTCCGTCGATATGCATGCCGATCTCGGGGGAGATCTGTGCCTTTGCTTCCTGCTTGCGCACGGGTGCGGATGCGCTTTTTTTATGACGGCGGATATTCTTTTCCTTTGCCGCCGCACGGGTACGCGACCTTTTTGCAAAGGTGCGCACGGTATTCTTTTTCTGTTTGGTTTGTTTTCTTTTATTTTTCATATTCTTTTCAATTTAGTTTTAAATATAGTATTTCCCTGTCGGCGTGCAAAATACGGTATCGACCTCACACGGTGCATTACTGCAAAAAGACCGCCCGTAATCAGGGCGGTCTTTTATCATTTGATCAGTTGCCGATCACTCAGCTGCGGTATCGGCTGCAGTATCAGCCGCAGTCTCGGCAGCAGTATCAGCTGCGGTATCAGCGGTAGTATCAGCTGCGGTATCCTTAGCTGCATTCTCATCATAATACTGAGAGTTGCCAAGTCCGAGGTCGGGGGTCTGAACGTTATCTACATCAGGCTGTACAAGATAGAGCACGATAAGAACAAGGCAGAATGCAACTGCGAGAACAGTGGTAACTCTGTTGAGCACCTTGTCTGCCTTCTTGCCGTTTTCCTTGCCAAAGAAGGTTTCAGCGCCGCCCGCGATGGAACCCGAAAGGCCGTGTGACTTACCGTTCTGCGAAATAACGAGAACTACGATAGCAATAGCTGCTATAGTGAGAATTATTGACAATGCGATGATCATTATATATTCCTCCGAGATATACTCAATTTTTTACTGCTTCAACGGCTTAGTCATGCCGTGCACAAGTCATTATATCATACACTTTTGCAAATTGCAAGTGCTTTTTTAGCTTTTTCCTGTTATATTCACATTTTTTTGTAAATTTACAAATTTGTACTTCCCTGTTCACAGATTATATGATATAATATGTAAGATTGTGCTAAAGATCGGCTTATATTGACATTTTCTGACAAAACAAAGGAGCGTGCACATGCAAAAAAAGCATATCATCGCAATCCTCGCCGTTATACTTGCTTCTGTCCTCTTCGGATGCGCAGGAAAAGCAGGCTCGGCGATGTATACTGACATCAAGGTCAATTATGATGAAAGATTCAATATCGACCTCTCGAGAGACGGAGTGCTCGATGAGGACGGGACGTTAAAGATCATTCAGGCCGGAAGGTACCGCATCACAGGTCAGGCATCCGACGGGCGTATTGTAGTTGAGGCGCCCCCGAAGGCAGAGATCGTGCTTACCTTCGACGGGGTATCCCTCTCCTCGAGCGACGGGATCGCACTTTACCTGAAGCAGGCGGGCTCGGTCAAGCTCGTCATGAGCGACGGCACGAGAAATTCGATAACCATTCCCTCTCTCATGCAGGAGAGAACGCCCGCTGTCCTCTCCGACGTTCCCCTTACCGTAGAGGGCTCGGGAACTCTGCAGCTCACATCCGAATCGGGCGACGGGGTTCGCTTACAAAAAGAGGCTGTTCTGCTCGGAAGCAACATTGACATTATTTCTCAAGGAGACGGTATATACACCGAGGGAACGCTCAGGCTCAACGGAGCTCTGCTGAATATTTCGGCTGAGGGCGACGGCATCAGAGCAGACGGCGAGGAGGCTTCCCTTATTATAGAAAACGGTGAAAACACCATCAATGCCAAAAACACCGCACTCAGCTGCTCGGGCTCTGCTGTTGTTACAGGCGGAGAGCTGACCGCCGAGACCTGCAGCGTCGGTATCGAGGCATCCGATATTCAGCTCGACGGCGGAAAGGTGGACATCACCTCCTCCGACAAGGGTATACACTCCTTCAACACTCTTAAAATGAACGGCTCGAAGCTGAATATAGAATCAAGCAATGACGGTATCATCGTTCAGGGAGAAGAGGCATCGCTGACCTCCGAGAGCGGCACGAGCACCATCTCGGCAAAAAACGGTATCGGTATCAGCGCTCCGAGCATCAACCTCAACGGCGGCTCATTTGACATAACCTCTCAAAAGAGCGGCATATACACCGAGGGCTCCTTCAAGCAGAACGGCGCAGAGCTGACTATAGAGTCGGGCTCTGACGGTATCAGGGCATTCTCCCCCTCATCCAACATGCTGATCGAAAGCGGTACGAACACCATCGATGCTCAGCACGCCGCCATAAATGCGGACGGTCCTGTCAATATCATCGGAGGAAAGCTTACCGCGCGCAACTGTGCCTCGGGCATCAGCGCAAACGAGCTCACGATGGACGGCGGAAAGGTCAACATTACCGCACGCGAGGACGGTGTTTATGCAGAAAAGCTGCTGTCGCTGACCGGTGTTACCCTTTCGGTAAAATCCGATTGGGACGGCATCCGCACGGGTGCTGACGACTCCGTCTTTACGATAGAGGGAGGCACACACACCATCAATGCGAGAAACAAGGCATTCACATCTGCGGGCAGTCTGTCTATCGTGGGAGGAAACATTACCTCCGAATCAAATTCCATAGGCATTATAGCCTCCGAGGTCATCCTCACGGGAGGAAAAATAATTCTCATAACCCAGGATGACGGCATTTACACTGACGGAAAGCTGAAGCTCGACGGAATCGACCTGAAGATCAAGGCACAGGGCGACGGCATCAGAGCTGACGGCGACAACGCTTCCCTCGTTCTCGAGAGCGGAAAGTACGTGATAAGCGCAATGACAAACGCCCTCTGCTCCACAGGCTCGCTTACAGTGCTCGGCGGCGATATCAGCGTAGAGGAAAGCACCGTCGGCATAAGCTCGCCGAAGATCCGCTTTGCTGACGGTAAATTCAAGCTCTACGCCTCCGAGCTCGCCTTTGACTCAAAGGAGAACATTCGTATCGAGGGCGGAGAGGTGCTGGTCAGCGTATTCTCGAAAGACCCCGAAAAGACCTGTTCGGTCACCCCCGAGGGCGGAAAGATCGAGCACACGGGCGGTCAGTTTGTTTCACTCTCAAACGATTATGCAAACTTCTCCGACAAGACAACTGTGTGCAGTGTAAACGTCGGATTCTCGGATCCCTTTACCGTCGGTGAGATCAATATTGCCACAGAAAAGGGAAAAACCGTATTCAAGCTTGCCGAAAAGCACCAGGTGCAGTATATTTCGGTATCCTCTCCGAAGCTCGAGAAGGGCGAGATATACAAGCTTACCGCGGGCAAGGCAACTACAAGAGTTAAGCTGCAAAAGCAGATAGTGCGCCAGAAGGTCTCCTCGGAGCCTTCGTCCTTCAAGGAAATGACATTTACCGCTTCAAACGGCTTCAAGCTCAATTACTGGCTCTACACACCCGCTTATGCTAACGACAACATGCCGATCGTCGTATTCCTGCACGGAAGCGCGGAGAGCGGAAGCAATCTCAACGCTCTGACCTCGCCTCCTTGTCTTCCCAAGTACCTTAAGGAGGGCACTCTTACTCCCGACTGCTATGTCATTATGCCGCAGTCCTCGATAACCTCGTGGACCGCCGAGAGGATACAGATCGCAGTCGAGGATCTTGTTGAATATTCCAGACAAACCCTGTCAAAGGAAAACGGAATGGTCTCTCTCACCGGCTTCAGCATGGGAGGGGGCGGAGTATGGAACCTTGCCATCAGGCATCCCGAAAAGTATAACAAGGTCGCACCGCTCAGCGGATGGATAATGCCGACCGAGCAGAACGTGCAAAAGGTAATCAACCTTCCCATATGGGACTTTGTAGGTCTGAGCGACTCGGCTGTCGGCTACAACGGCTCACGAAAAATGACAGCGGCGATAAAGGCTGCGGGCGGAAAGGTCATTTACACCACAGACCTGCCCGGAGCAAACCACCAGCACGTATCCGGTCTTGCTTACCTCAACAAGCACACCATCGAGGGAAAAGAGGTCTACCTCCTCGACTGGCTGACTACACCGAGAGATTAGAAAAGCCTCAATACAAAAATGAACTGCAGCGCCCCCGAAACAGCGGGAGACAGCTGCAGTTCTTTTCTTACCGCATAGGAAATTGCGTAAATTCTGTATGCACAAAAACTCCCTCCGCCCTGTCATCCTCGAGGGAGGGGTTGCCCGACCGAAGGATCTGAGGGCGAGTAGTTTGAAACGTTACTGTATCTTCCCGCTCAGATTCTTCACTACACTTCGTTTCGTTCAAGAATGACAGCGGGGATGG
>JAZMZS010000030.1:0-6631 GCA_045586105.1 Eubacteriales bacterium
CCGATAGCACCGCATCCGTAAACTCCCACCGTCTTATCCTTGAGCTCGGTGAAGCGTACCTTCTGATATTCAAAGCCGGGTATCCCTGTCCACTTGCCCTCTCTTACGATATTGGTCAGCCCCGCAACGTCGGTCGTCAGCGACAAAAGCAGAGTAAAGGCAAGCTGAGCAACGCTCGGTGTCGAATAAGCGGGAACGTTGCAGACCTCTATTCCTCTTTCTCTGCACGCGGCAACGTCTATCATATCGTAGCCGGTACCGAGAGCACTGACGTATCTGATATTCGGGCAGGCATCAAGAACGGCACGGTCGAGGTTTACTCTGTTGGTAAAGACCGCCTCCGCGTCTGCTATGACCTCTGCCGCTCGCTCGTAGGGCGTTTTATCATACACGGCGTACTCACCGTAATGAGAAAGGAAATCCCAACTGAGATCCCCGGGGTTCACGGCAAAGCCGTCAAGAACTACACTTTTCATATATTGCTCTCCAAACTTCAACTATACGTATATATATTACCACTTTTTTCCCCTTCGTTCAAGGGGATTTTTTCAAGTTGTAAAAACTCGGTACAAATACTTGCATTTTCCGGCATCGGGGTGTATACTGAAATAAGCAAATTTCTCACTAAGGCGGTGTTATAAAATGATTAACAAAACAAACTCCGTAAGACGTCTTGTATTTACCGCATTATTCTCAGCGCTGTGCACGGCTTCCACCATGGTTGCTTTTCCATCCGGATTTGGTTATGTAAACGCGGGAGACATGGTAGTTCTGCTCGGCGCGTTCACGCTCTCTCCGATACAGGCTATGGCGGCGGCAGGCATCGGCTCTGCTATGGCTGATATATTCTGCGGTTATGCTATTTACGCCCCTGCTACCCTGATCATCAAGATGCTGATGGCTGCCACCGCGCTCTTCCTCTCTCGTGCACTGAAGCGCATAAGCATTCCCGCGCTGATATCGACCGTTTTCTCGGCGATAGCCGCGGAGCTGGTTATGGTGCTCGGATATCTCGCTTACGAATGGAACGTGCTCGGATACGGAATAGGCGCGCTTGCAAGCATTCCCGCAAATCTGACTCAGGCAGCGTTCGGCTGCGTTGGCGGTATTTGCTTTTACTACGTCGCAAAAAACACCAAGCTCACAAACAAGCTTCCCGCTATGTAAAGACACTCAAGGAGAAATTCGATGGGACAACTGCTCATTCGGTTATTTGTAAAAAACAAGGATGACTATTCAAGTCCGAAGGTCAGAGGAGCGTACGGCAGGCTCTGCGGTATCGTCGGGGTCGTCTGCAACGTTCTTCTCTGCTCTCTCAAGCTTCTCGTAGGATTTATCTCAGGCTCGGTCGCGATCACGGCTGATGCCATTAACAATCTGTCGGATGCTTCATCGAGCATCATCAGCCTTATCGGCTTCAAGCTTTCGGAAAAGCCCGCCGACGACGAGCATCCGTACGGTCACGGAAGATACGAATACCTCTCGGCGCTGACGGTGGCGGCTCTGGTTCTCGTGATCGGATTCGAGATGGTAGGCTCCTCTCTTGATAAGATACTGCATCCGACAGAGGTCGAGTTCGGCGTCTTCCCGATTGTAGTACTCATCTCTTCGATAGTAGTTAAGCTTTGGATGGCTCTTTTCAACGGAAGCATAGGCAAAAAGATCGACTCGGCTGCGCTTACGGCAACCGCAAAGGATTCGAGAAACGATGTTATCTCCACCGCCGCCGTGCTCGTAAGCGGAATTATATCTCACTTCACCTCGCTTCAGCTTGACGGATGGATGGGTATGGCGGTCGCACTCTTTATACTCTGGAGTGCGTACGGGCTGATAGTCGAAGCGATCTCCCCCCTGCTCGGAACGCCTCCCTCGGCGGAGCTCGTCAAGGCGATAAACGACAGGATAACCTCCTACGAGGGCGTTATCGACACGCACGATCTGATCGTACACGATTACGGTCCCGGCAGAAAATTTGCTTCCGTGCACGTTGAAATGTCCGCAGACGCGGACGTGCTCGAGGCACACGATCTCATCGACAATATTGAACGTGATCTGAATTCCGAATTCGGAATGCTCACCTCCATACACTACGATCCCGTAGTCACCTCGGACCCCAAGCTCGAGGCGCTGAAAAAGGACATCGCGTGTATTCTTGCAGACCTCGGAGAGGACATTACTATGCACGATCTGCGTATGGTTCCCGGAAGCACCCACACCAACGTCATATTCGACTGCGTGCTTCCCCGCTCGAGCGTTCTCAGTGAGGCAGAGTTCAAAGCGGAGGTGCAGAAAAAGCTCACGTTAAAGTACCCGGATCACTTCTGCGTGATAACTGTAGACCGCAGCTTCATAGGATAACATAAATTATAATAAAAAAGCTTCATTCTGCTACTTAACGTGCCCCCTGTCTACTTGACAGAGGACGCGTTAATTTGGCAGGGTGAAGCTTTTTTCGTTATTATTCTTTTACTTTTGCCGCTTTGTATATATTGTCCGTGGATGAATTCTTCATTATTTAGCCTGTTCACGGAATTCAAGCGTTCCCGTTGCCGCATCCATGCTCTCGACTATTGCAAGAGATTCAAGGTGGTAACCGAGATTTCTTATCATTCTGCCGCCCGACTGGAAGCCCTTTTCGATAGCGATACCTATACCTGCTACCTCCGCCTTTGCCTGCTCTACGATAGCAAGCAAGCCCTGAAGTGCGCAGCCGTTGGCAAGAAAATCGTCAACGACGAGAACTCTGTCGTCTGCCGTGAGAAATTTCTTTGATACGATTATCTGATTCTTATTCTTGTGAGTAAACGACTCGACCTCCGCCGTGTACATATCTCCGTCGAGGTTGATGCTTTTCTTTTTCTTGGCAAATATCATCGGAACGCCAAAGCAGCGTGCGGCGGCGTACGCAATAGCGATACCCGACGCCTCTATCGTCAGCACCTTGGTTATCTTCTCGCCCTCAAAGCGGCGCTGAAACTCACGTCCTATCTCGTCGAGCAGCTCAACGTCCATCTGATGATTAAGAAAGCTGTCCACCTTGAGGACGTTTCCCTCTTTTACTATTCCGTCACGAATTATTCTTTCTTCCAAAAAGTTCATGTCTGGCTCTCCTATAACCGAGTATTATTGCATTTATTATACAATCAAGCGTCCTTGATGTCAACAAAAAACGGCAAAACCCGTCATTTTTTTCGGAGCTTTGCCGTTTGATCATTTATTCTTGTTGTAAATAAGCATCAAGCCCTTGAGCATGAGCGTATCGTCGAGCATCACGCTTCTTTTACAAAGGGAGGATACTGCCCCTGCAAGACCGCCCGTCAGAAGCACGGTGCACCTCTCTCCGAGCTCCTGCTCTATTCTGTCACAAACGCCGTCTATCGCCGCCGCCGTCGAATACATGATCCCGCTTCTCATACTCTCTACCGTGTTTTTTCCTATCACCCTTGACGGCAGATCGAACCCAACACTCGGAAGCTGAGAAGTAGAGCTTGTCAATGCGTCTGCGGATATCGACATACCCGTAGAAATAAGGGTACCGACGTAGTTCTTTTTTCCGTCTATTACCGAATAGGTCGTAGCCGTACCCATATCGACGATTATCAGCGGAACCGGATAAAAGTTTATGCCTGCGACCGCACCAACGACGAGGTCCGAGCCGAGCTGTGCGGGATCGTCGATCCGGATGCTCAGTCCCGTCTTTATTCCGGGGCCGACCGCTATGGCACTCACACCCGCAAATTTTTCTATAGCGCGCTTGACCGTACCGGTAAGGTCGGGAACGACCGAGGATATAATCGCACCTTCTATTTCCCGAGACTCCGCTCCGTGTATGTGCAGAGCCATTCGGATCATTGAAGCGTACTCGAGATCGGTCGCACGGTGGCTTGTTGATACGCGCTCAACGAACAGTATCCGCTCACCGTCAAAGCATCCGATGACGATGTTGGTGTTTCCTATATCTATAGCAAGAACCATACGCTTACCCTTAAGCCTTTTTCTTAGGTGCCACGATCGCTATCAAACGGAGAATAACGGGGATAAGCGCAACGTTGATAGCGAATTCAACGAGGAAGTTCGCACCTACGATACCGATGAATATAAACGCTACCGTGCTTGCAAAAGCGTTCTGCGATGCAAACTCGGTCATAAGTCCGAAATAAAAGGCAAAAAGTCCTGCGACAAATATTCCCGTATTCACGATAGGTGCGGACACGGAGCTGAGAATAACTCCGAGCGTGTTCTGCTTTTTATTTTTGAACGCCGACATGATAAGACCCGAAGCAAGTCCCGCCATCACGCCCTTGAGAATGCAGAGCGTTATCGTAAGCACGGGATGCACCTCGAACATTTTGAAACTGAGCACGCCCGCGGCTCCCGTTACTACCTGTATCGCTACCGTAACTCCGAACACTCCGCCGAGGAACGCCCCCGCCTTCGCGCCGTAAAGTATAGCGCCGATGATGATAGGCACGAGCGTCAGCGTGACGGTAAATGCGCCGAGCGGAATAACGACGAATACCTGCAGAAGTATCACGAGTCCTGCGAGGACCGCCGTTCCGACCATGTCGTGCAGCTTTTGATTGTTTGTTTTCATGTTTTTTCCTCCTGTTACTGTTCTCCCTTGGGAGATATAATTACTTTTGCCCTTCGGACGTCCCCTTCCGCCGTCAAGCCCCGTACGGGTACCTGCGTGCCGTTCGGCTGTGCGTAAAAAACCTTCCTCGGACAATGGTATTATATAACATCGTCATTAAAAAATCTATAGTTTTCGAAAAAAATAATTATATAACGGATATATACAAGACTTTCGATTTTTACCTTGCTCAGGATGATGCATAGAAAAAAACAGCAATTTTTATACGTAATAAAACACGGGGAAGTCCCTTTTCTCAAAAGGGACTTCCCCGCCTTAAACTATAACTAATTTACTTATTCATCCCACTCGAATTCCGAGCAAAGAAGGCGCACGTTTTCCTTCGTGACCGACAAAAGTCCGCCCGAGCATTTTCCCTCTCGGATATCGCCCGAGGTCAGGTACACGCGGCATTTCCCGGGGACTACTGCGCTGACAAAGGGTATATGCCCTGCCATTATTGCGATATCCCCCTCGGTCACGCGCAGGGATATCTGCAGAGCCTCGCCGTCGTACGCATCCTCGGAGGGTGTGGTTATCCTCAGCTTGTAGGCGTTCATTTGCCTTCACCCTTTGCCTTCTCTATTGCTTCCTCGATGCTTCCAACGAACAGGAACGCACTCTCGGGAAGATCGTCGTGCTTACCGTCTATTATTTCGGCAAAGCCGCGGATGGTATCCTTGATCGAAACGTACTTACCCTCGATACCGACGAACTGCTCCGCGACCGTAAAGGGCTGGGAGAGGAATCTCTGTACCTTTCTGGCTCTTGATACTATCAGCTTGTCCTCCTCGGAAAGCTCGTCAAGTCCCATGATGGCAATTATATCCTGAAGCTCGTTATATCTCTGCAGTATCTGCTGTACCGCTCTTGCCACTCTGTAGTGCTCTTCTCCTACTACCTCGGGAGAAAGGATGCGGCTGGTAGAGGCAAGCGGATCTACCGCGGGATAGATACCCTGGCTCGCTATATCACGGCTGAGGACGGTCGTTGCGTCAAGATGCGCAAACGTAGTCGCGGGTGCAGGGTCGGTCAGGTCGTCCGCAGGAACGTATACTGCCTGCACCGAGGTGATGGAGCCGCGCTTTGTCGAGGTTATCCTCTCCTGCAGCGCACCCATCTCGGTCGCAAGCGTCGGCTGATAGCCGACTGCCGACGGCATACGTCCGAGAAGTGCCGAGACCTCGCTTCCCGCCTGAGTAAATCTGAATATATTGTCGATAAAGAGAAGCACGTCCTGTCCTTCCTTATCACGGAAATACTCCGCCATGGTAAGACCCGAGAGTCCCACTCTCATTCTTGCTCCGGGAGGCTCGTTCATCTGTCCGTAGACGAGGGCGGTCTTGTTTATTACTCCCGACTCCTTCATCTCGTTGTAGAGATCGTTTCCCTCTCTCGTTCTCTCTCCTACACCCGTAAACACGGATATACCTCCGTGCTGCTTTGCTTCGTTGTTGATAAGCTCCATGATAAGCACCGTCTTACCAACATCTGCACCGCCGAAAAGTCCTATTTTTCCTCCCTTGGCGTAAGGACAGATAAGGTCAACGACCTTGATACCCGTCTCGAGTATCTCCGTCGTGGACATCTGCTCCTCGTAGGGAGGAGGATCTCTGTGTATATCCCATCTCTCCGCATTCTCGGGAGCGGGAAGCTCATCCACGGGATCTCCGAGTACGTTGAATATTCTGCCGAGCGTCTCCGATCCTACGGGGACGTTGATGCATCTGCCCGTGTTGAGCGCCTCCGTGCCTCTGACAAGACCGTCGGTGCTCGACATAGCGATACAGCGTACCACGTTATCACCTATATGCTGTGCGACCTCGACAACCAGCTTTTTTCCGTGGTTGTCTATCTCGAGCGCTCCAAGGAGCTCGGGCAGCTGCCCTTCCTCAAAGCGGACGTCAACTACAGGTCCTATGACCTGCACTACTCTTCCACACTTAAGATTGTTATCCAAAATCAATTTACCTCTCTATCTGTGAGATAGGAAATATT